>NZ_JAVRBR020000018.1:0-193770 GCF_034531165.2 Dendronalium sp. ChiSLP03b
CCTTTCGAGGCTTTAATTTCTAAGTTTTGGCTATAAATTTTAGTTACTGTTAGAAAATAAAGGCTCAAAGCTTGACTCAATCAAAGTTTCAGAATCTTGCTTCGATTATTGTTTTCCGAGAGTGACAGAACAGGGATAAGCATCGCCTCTCAATGATTGCAGAGTGTCAAGATTGATTCGATGGGTAAAATTTTCAATGATTTCTCCCTTGCCCCATTTGAACTCGTCAGTTCAAAGTTGACAGACTATTACTATGTGAACATTTGATTGTCAGTGCTTTAATCTCTAACGCACTCATGATATATATACAAAGCTGCAAATTTGCTGGACTCACTTCCAGAGTGACCTATGGGACAAATCATTACTCAGGTTGATGCCTTTACCAATCAGCCCTTCGCAGGTAATCCTGCTGCTGTCTGTGTTTTGCCTACTCCCCGGGATGATGCCTGGATGCAAAACGTAGCGCACGAGATGAATTTATCTGAGACAGCTTTTCTGGTTAGACAAGACAATGGTTTTAATCTGCGTTGGTTTACGCCAACTGTGGAAGTACCGCTTTGTGGTCATGCAACCTTGGCTAGTGCCCATGTACTCTGGTCAGAGGCACATCTTTTACCCGATGAAGTCGCGCGTTTCCATACCAAAAGCGGAGTACTCATCGCTAAGCGGCAAGGTGAGTGGATTGAGTTAGATTTTCCAGTAAATCACTCACAAGTAAGAGTTGCCCCTCCAGAATTTAGCGAAGCCTTGGGTATACCTTACAAATCTGTCTTCCAGAATTCCCTAGGCTATTTGGTAGAAGTAGAATCTGAAGATTTGGTGCGGCAGATGCAGCCTAATTTCCAGCAGCTAAAAACATTGCCTGTTTCGAGTGTTATTGTTACAAGTGCTACTCACCCTGATTCTAAATACGATTTTATCTCTCGCTTCTTTGCACCAGGATTAGGTATTAATGAAGACCCGGTTACTGGTGCTGCTCATTGCTGTCTGGCTCCCTTCTGGCGCGATTGCCTGGGTAAAGATGAGTTCTTAGCATATCAAGCATCAAGTCGTGGTGGCGTGGTGAAGTTACGTTATAGGGGAAGCGATCGCGTTTTTCTCGCCGGCCAAGCTGTAACCGTGATGCGAGGAGAATTAACCGTCACCTGACCGAACGTAATTTAGTCAAACTCATCCTTAAGATAGTTACACTCGTGAAAATCTACAACTTTTAATATTAAGTGTGTTTTTTAATACAGCAGTTGCATTACAAGGAAATTCACGATTATGCCAGTTTTTGTTGGAACTTTGTTTAACGATACTTTAACTGGATATGTATACGATGACACAGTTAGCGGTTTAGCAGGAAATGATATATTACTCGGCAAAGCTGGCAACGATGATATCAGTGGCGGGGAAGGTAGCGATTGGCTTGATGGTGATGCTGGAAACGACACCCTACGTGGCGATCCTTTTATTAGTGAAGATGAAGATGAGATTTTGAGACTCAGTCCTAAGGCACGAGATGCTCTAAGAGGTGGCCTTGGTAATGATTTGCTGGAGGGCGGCGCTGGCAAGGATACCTTGATTGGCAGTGCAGGGGATGATGTTTTATGGGGTGGTTATAACGATTATGAAGGTGTACTACCATTCTCATCTGGAGATTATGGTAGTTTTATTGAAAAATACAACGACAATGGTAACGATCTTTTAGTAGGAGGATCGGGAAACGACACCTTACACGGCGATTCCATTTTTGCAGATATCCTCTTTAATGGAGTTTTTGCCATTGGTGGAAATGACACACTCGATGGCGGTTCCGGAAACGATCTTTTAGAGGGCAGCTTAGGAGAAGATTATCTCTATGGCGGCTCTGGTAACGATCGCATATATGGCGGTACTTTGAATCCCAACCGACGTCAAAGTGATGCTGGCGACGACCATCTCTATGGTGGCTCCGGTGACGATCTCCTAGCGGCCAGTATTGTAGATATCTATTTTGGTAGTGGGAGGAATGACTTTCTAGATGGTGGTGCAGGCAACGATACATTATATGGAGAGGCTGGAAGTGATTTCCTAGATGGTGGTGCTGGTAATGATGTGCTAATTGGTGATACTGATTTCGTTTTTTTTCGACAAAATACTGTTGATGTGGTTGACACCTTGACAGGTGGTGCTGGGTCAGACCAATTTATTCTAGGATCGGATGTGCATGGATTAACTCTGTATGGTCTAGCGTTTGGTGAAGAAAGTACTTTTACTGAATACGCAATTATTACTGACTTCAACACTAACCAGGACATTATCCAACTTGCCAAATCATATTATCCTAGCGATTTGGGTTTATATTACCCGGCCAATTATGTTTTGGGTTCTGCTCCTGTTGGTCAAACAGGGACAGGCATATATATTGACCAAGAAGAACAGGCAGATGTACTAGTTGCGGTTGTACAAGGAGTTTCCAATTTGAGTCTTAGCGAGAGTTATTTTCGTTTCGTTTAGACTAGACTAAAGCCGTTCTGTACAAGTGGGTTAATCGTTAGAATTCCAGAAAGCTGGGAAAATATAGCTCAATGACTTCTTTCCAAGGATTATCGTAATCACTGGATCGCTCGATCGGGAATTAAAACAAAAAGTACCTTTGCGCCATTGGTAAAACTGTTGCAGGTTCACAAATAAGCAACTCACCGTCTGCCCTGACTTCATAGGTTTCGGGATCGACTTCAATCTTAGGTAGGACATCATTCAGTTTCATATCCCGCTTACTGAGTTGACGTGTCCCGGAAACTGCAACTGCGGTTTTTCGCAAACTCAATTGTCTAGGAATATCCTTGTCTAAAGCCGTTTGGGAAACAAAGGTTAAAGAAGTTGCATGACGCGCACCTGCAAAACTGCCAAACATTGGTCGCATATGCACAGGTTGCGGTGTTGGAATACTGGCGTTGGCATCACCCATTTGCGACCATGCGATCGTGCCGCCTTTAATCACTATTTCTGGTTTCACACCAAAAAATGCTGGATGCCACAAACACAAATCTGCTAGTTTTCCCTCTTCCACCGATCCAACATACTGGGCAATACCATGTGTAATCGCCGGATTAATAGTATATTTAGCAACATATCGCTTTGCTCGGAAATTATCTGCCCTTTGTTCTGCTCCTTGTGGATTAAGGATTCCTCGCTGCACCTTCATTTTGTGGGATGTCTGCCAAGTCCGAATTATTACTTCTCCTACTCTTCCCATCGCTTGGGAATCGGAAGAAATCATACTAAACGCGCCTAAGTCGTGCAAAATGTCTTCGGCGGCAATGGTTTCTCGGCGGATGCGGGATTCAGCAAAGGCAACATCTTCGGCGATCGCTGGGTCGAGGTGATGGCATACCATCAACATATCCAGGTGTTCGTCTAAGGTATTGACGGTGTAAGGGCGGGTAGGGTTAGTGGAAGATGGCAAGACGTTAGCTTCACCGCAAACTTTGATAATATCTGGTGCGTGTCCACCACCTGCGCCTTCGGTGTGGTAAGTGTGGATTACGCGATTCTTGAAAGCGGCGATCGTATCTTCCACAAATCCAGCTTCATTGAGGGTGTCGGTATGAATTGCCACCTGCACATCATATTCATCAGCAACGCTGAGGCAAGTATCAATTGCTGTGGGTGTAGTTCCCCAATCTTCATGCAGTTTTAACCCCATCGCACCAGCTGTCACTTGTTCTGTAAGTGCTTTGGGTTGGCTAGCGTTACCTTTGCCTAAAAATCCTAAGTTCACAGGAAAAGCATCAGCGGCTTGCAACATCCGGTAAATATTCCAAGGGCCTGGGGTACAGGTAGTGGCGTTTGTACCTGTGGCTGGCCCCGTCCCCCCGCCAATCATTGTAGTAATACCGGAAGCGATCGCCACTTCAATTTGTTGGGGACAAATAAAATGAATATGACTATCAATTCCGCCAGCAGTGAGAATCATTCCTTCGCCTGCTAAGGCTTCAGTTCCAGGGCCAATAATGATATCTACATTATTTTGAATATAAGGATTTCCAGCTTTACCAATTTTGAAAATCTTGCCATCTTTAATGCCAATATCTGCTTTGACAATACCCCACCAATCGAGAATTAAGGCATTAGTAATTACTAAATCTACAGCACCATCCGCGTTAGAAATTGGAGATTGTCCCATCCCATCTCTGATAACTTTACCGCCGCCAAATTTCACTTCGTCGCCGTAAGTGGTGAAGTCTTGTTCAACTTCAATAAATAATTCTGTGTCTGCAAGTCTAACGCGATCGCCTACTGTCGGCCCATAAGTTTCGGCGTAGGCGCGGCGATCCATTCTGTAAGGCATAATACATTCCTTGAAACTAAGGTTAGAATCGAGTTTAAACGCAAAGGAGCGCAAAGATACGCGCAAAGGTACGCAGAGTATGGATGAGAATGATTTGAGTGGGACAATAATTGGTTGTGGAATGCGAGTGCATACGGCGTTGGAACCAGGGTTATTGGAGTCAGCTTATGAGGAGTGTTTGTATTATGAATTGAAGAAGAGATTTAATGTTGGTAAGCAAGTTCCATTACCGCTTATTTACGAAGAGGTGAAATTAGATTGCGTTTATCGATTAGATTTAATAGTCGAAAATAAAGTAATTATTGAAGTTAAATCTGTGGAATCGATTCACCCAATTCACTCCGTACAACTTTTAACTTATCTCAAACTGACTAATTGCAAACTTGGTCTTATTCTCAACTTTAACGTCCTCCACCTCAAAGAAGGCATTAAACGTGTAGCCAATAAACTCTAACTTTGCGTACCTTTGCGTTTACCTTTGCGTTTAAAGATTGCCATTAACTTTGCCATTAAAACCGTAAACTTGTCGACTACCAACCAAGGGTACTAATATAACTTCTTTTTCGTCGCCTGGTTCAAAGCGGACTGCGGTTCCTGCGGGGATATCGAGGCGCATTACTCGCGCTTGTTCTCTATCAAAGTTTAAAGCGGTGTTAACTTCATAAAAGTGAAAATGAGAACCGACTTGTATGGGGCGATCGCCTGTATTAGACACTTGTAATTTAACAGTAGAACGACCAACATTTAGTTCTATTTCACCTTCTGGTGTAATGATTTCTCCAGGAATCATAATAATTGCAAAATCCTCAAACTAACGAATTGGATTATGTACTGTTACTAACTTTGTGCCATCAGGAAAAGTTGCTTCCACTTGCACCTCATGTACCATTTCTGGTATTCCTTCCATCACGTCATCGCGTGTTAACAGTGTTACACCATAACTCATTAATTCTGCTACAGTTTTCCCATCTCTCGCACCTTCTAAAATAGCAGCAGAAAGATAAGCAACTGCTTCTGGATAATTCAGTTTCAAACCTCTTTCCTTACGTCTTTCTGCTAATAGTCCAGCTGTAAAAATTAATAATTTGTCTTTTTCCTGCGGCGTAAGTTGCATTCTTACCTCCTCTGGGGTTCAAACCTGCCAAACTCTTGGTATGCAATTACCACGACTCAAAAAATTAACTCGTAGCATTTGCCAAACAGCTGTAAACCAGTTTCTCACCTCAGATGTAGAATAACCACGATATCTACACAAAAATCCATTTTGTAATTGACTAACTCCAGCTTCGCCTTCCCCATTCCATAAATTTCGTGTTTTTTCGACGATTTCCACTGAAACAGGATTTCCAACCCAAACTAGACTACCCACTATGGGTTTTCCAAACAATCCGTGGGGACTGTGGAAAATTTCTTCGTTACCTAGTAGCCATTGCCGATCGATCCACAAGGGAACGCCTTGCTGCCAAATTTCGGTATGCGATCGCCATTCTCCCTGCAAGAATTTTTCTCCTCTAGCACTGCGACCAAATCGAGTAATTTCCCAACCTAAATAATTGGCTCCGGTTGCTAATTCTACCCGTAAATCTTGCCGATAAATCGCACCGTTAAATAAAATTGTTTCCTGTGGCAACCATTCTAAACAAGCACCAGCATCAACTTGTATTTCGATGGTTTGTCTAGCTTGCAAGCTGTTACTGCGATATATCTTACTGGCGGCGGCTGTGGTAATTAAAGCTTGTGCATCGGGTTGAAGGTGAAAATTCAGGGAAAGGCGATCGCCTCCCACAACTCCCCCAGCGGTATGTAAAATTACGCTATGGCAAACTTTTGCGCCTTCTGGATAAAACGGGCGTTGCACCTTTAGCGGTGCTTGATGGTGATTGTAAATTAGCTGGGTTGTGTTTTGGCGATCGGCATAAACTAAGTTAAGTTTGCCATGCCAGCTTTCTGCTGTTTGCGAGTTGCAAGTCATTTATAAATTAAACATTAAATTTCAGGTGCATTATATTTCGTGAAAGTACCTCACTACTTATTAACCTGAAATTTATTATTTTTTCGTCAAAATTCCTAATGAATGATAACCGCTAATATTGTCATCCAATGTTAAAAAAAATTAATAAATTTACGCTTTTACTCAATGGAGTATAAATCAGTAAATTCCCTCAAGCTTCTAGCAATATAGTTTTGATAAAAATTATTATGCAATTTACTTTTTTCTAAATATCACAAATTATGACTAAGAAAAATTATCAAAATAAAAACTGTGATTTAGATGTTTTAGTTCAGGATGTTCAATCTTGGTTCGTCCAGCAAGGATATCAAGTACAATTTAATAAAGCAGAAGGAGCATAGATTATACAACCTCAGAAAACAGAGACTTGGAGAAAAGTCGTTGGAGCATCAAGAGCTTTTAATGTGTTAATTGAGGGATATTCTAATAACTTTTCTATTGAATTAGGAACAGGAGAGTGGGCAACCAACTTAGCAGCTGTCGGTGTTGGTACTTTGTTGACGGGAGGTGTTAGTTTGATAGGCAGTGGATTAGCTGCTGGATGGTCGAAAAAAATAGAAGGAGATATTTGGAATTTTATTGAACAAAAGGTGATATTTGGTGAAAGAGCAAAATCGAACAGAGAAATTGCTGTTATAAAAACACAAGAATCTTTAGAAGAGAAGCTTAGGCAACTAAAAGAAGTATTTGAGCAGAATTTAATAGATGAAGTAACTTATAATTCCAAAAAAAAGGAGCTTGAAAATCAAGCAATAGACCAGAAAAAAAATAACGAACTGAACGAGAAATTGATGAAGCTTAAGAATGCTTTAGATACTGGTATCTTAAGTCAAATAGAATATGAAACAAAGAAATCAGAATTAATGACACAGACTTCAAATGCTGATTTAGAAAATAAACTTGCTCAGTTGAAAGCTGCTTTAGCTACAGGCATCTTAAGTCAAGAAGAATTTAATAAAAAAGCTGCTGATATTAAAAGAGAGATTTCCTTTAGTGAGAAATTGAAGCAACTTGAAGGTGCTAGGAATTCTGGAATTCTCACAAATGAAGAATTTGAACAAAAGAAGTCACAAATACTAGCTACTAATATCTAATACTAAATTAATTAAAACTAAACTATGATGGCTGTAGTCAATACAGATAATCATAACGGCGATCGCACTCTCTTTCAGATTGCAAGGTGCGATCGCTTTATTATCAAGCTATATAGATATTTAAAAACTGCACATAAATAATGTGTCAACATCAAAAAACATAGCAAAATGTCTAATGGAGTATTCTAACAGTCTTATTGCTCTTTCCACTTCTTGATGCATGTAGGGACTTTTTTGTATTTGTTGTCTAAATTTAATCGTAATCCATGTTAACTGATCAGCTTCATTCCATCTCAGATACTCAAGCTGACCTAGTGTATTTGGACTTAGACTTTTATCTTTAGCAGCTGCATTAAGGACATCTTCTAGTTTTAGATCGAGAAATTTTCGTGCATACATTGCTTGTATTTCTAATGTGTAATTCATAAAAAGTTTCCTTAAATAACTCGATTATAACTATTATTTTTTGTCTTATTATTCGCAGGTTATACAAAAAAACAGCCGCCTCCACAAGGGAAGCAACTGTTTTACAAATAGGAGGCTACAGGGTATTAGTAATCGAAGTCACCACCAGCACCAGCACCAGCAGCAGGAGCGCCGTCTTTAGGCTCAGGCTTGTCAACTACGATACATTCGGTTGTCAACACCATACCAGCGATAGAAGCAGCGTTTTGCAGAGCAGAACGAGTCACCTTAGCAGGGTCAACAATACCAGCGGCTAACAAATCGACGAATTCGTTGGTCGCAGCGTTGTAGCCAACGTTAAATTCTTTTTCTTTAACGCGTTCGGCGATGACAGCACCATTCTGACCAGCGTTTTCAGCAATCCGCTTCAGAGGCGCAGGCAAGGCACGAGCTACAATCAAAGCACCAATCAACTCTTCACCTTTGAGGTTGCCGTTTGCCCACTCTTCCAGAGAAGGAGCGAGGTGAGCCAGAGTTGTACCACCACCAGGAACGATACCTTCTTCTACAGCAGCTTTGGTAGCGTTGATAGCGTCTTCTAAACGCAGCTTCTTGTCTTTCATTTCGGTTTCGGTGGCTGCACCCACTTTCACCACAGCTACACCACCAGAGAGTTTAGCAAGACGCTCTTGCAGCTTTTCTTTATCGTAGGAAGATTCGGTTTCTTCGATTTGACGACGAATTTGCTCGACACGAGCCTTGACTGCAACTTCGTTACCTTCGGCAACAATTGTGGTGTTGTCCTTGGTAATGGTGATGCGGCGAGCTTTACCCAGACCATCAATCTTGGTGTTTTCCAGCTTCAGACCAGCATCTTCGGTGATTAATTGACCGCCAGTCAATACAGCGATATCTTCTAGCATAGCTTTGCGGCGATCGCCAAAACCAGGAGCTTTCACAGCAGCAACGTTGAGTACACCGCGCAAACGGTTGACCACTAAGGTTGCCAAAGCTTCTTTTTCAATATCTTCGGCGATAATCACCAAAGGACGACCAGCACGCGCAACTTGCTCTAACACTGGTACGAGGTCTTGTACTAAAGCGATTTTCTTATCGGTTAGCAGGATGAAAGGCTCATCGAAAATTGCTTCCATCCGCTCAGGGTCGGTTGCAAAGTAGGGAGAGATGTAGCCTTTATCAAAGCGCATCCCTTCGGTGATTTCCAACTCGGTGAACATAGATTTCCCTTCTTCTAGGGAAATTACGCCTTCCTTACCTACCTTGTCCATTGCTTGGGCAATCATCTGACCGACTTCTTCGTCGTTACCAGCTGAGATAGAACCGACTTGGGCAATAGCCTTGGAATCTTCCACCGGACGGGCGTATTCAGCAATTTTATCTACGAGGAAGCTGGTAGCTTTGTCGATACCACGCTTCAGCAAAATCGCATTAGCACCAGCTGCAACGTTCCGCAAGCCTTCTTTAACAATTGCGTGAGCTAAAACGGTAGCGGTGGTGGTACCATCGCCCGCAGCATCGTTGGTCTTAGAAGCAGCTTGACGAATCAGAGCTACGCCAGTGTTTTCAATATGGTCTTCTAATTCGATTTCTTTGGCGATGGTTACACCGTCATTAACGATTTGGGGAGCGCCAAATTTCTTTTCTAGGACTACGTTACGACCTTTGGGACCAAGGGTAACAGCTACAGCCTCAGCCAGGATATCGATGCCTCGCTCTAAGGCACGACGGGCGTTTTCGTTGTAGATAATGCGCTTTGCCATAGTTGTTTAGTTGTTAGTTGTTTAGTTGTTAGTTGTCTTTTGTTAGTTGTCAGTTGTGAGCCAGTACGGTCTTGGGGAGGCAGTGCGGTGGACGGGTTCCCCGGCATAAAGCACCTGCCGTGGTTTCCACACCACTTGCTTCAACGCTTTTAACCCGCACAACGCAGTGTCTCTCCAACGCAGTAGCTCCTCATAAGTAGCTAGCGTTAGCGATAGCGAAGTGTTAGCGAGTCATCGAGCGTCGGAACGAGCGTCATCCGAAGGAGCAGTTGTCAGTTGCCACTGACCACTGACCACTGACCACTGACTAATGACTCTTGACTAAGCAACGACTGCTAAAATGTCTTTTTCAGAAAGCAGTACATATTCTTCGGTGCCGAGTTTGATGTCGGTGCCAGCGTACTTGGAGTACAGCACCTTATCTCCGACTTTAATTTCCAATTCCTGACGGCTACCGTCGTCATTACGTCTGCCAGGGCCAAGGGCGACTACTTCCCCTACTTGGGGCTTTTCCTTGGCCGTGTCGGGCAAATACAGACCACCTGCGGTCTTTTCTTCAGAGGCGCTCACTTTCACGAAAACGCGATCGCCTAAAGGTTTGACTGTAGATACGCTTAGAGATACAGCTGCCATACAAATTTTCTCCAGAGTTAGCACTCTCAACTCCTGAGTGCTAATTTACCGAAGAGCGGCATGAAATGGCAATAATTCATTGTGTACGGGTTCCCGAACTAGGTAATCGCAGTCCCACGTAGGTACTAATACCTAATTATTTAGAGCTTGCGGGTTCTCTTCCGTAAGTTACGAATATTTTTATATGGTCAACTTTATTTGCAAAGCTTGGAAATTGTTATAGAACTGTAATCAGGGAGCCGCTCAATGAGTAACAATACAGTGATCCAGCCCAGCCGAAAAATCCCCAAAACCACTAAAAATCCAGACAATAAAGCCTTAAGTAATTGTGTAGAAACTCTAGGACTTGCAAAAATTCAGCGACACATTTTTATTTGTGCTGACCAGACAGTTGCTAACTGCTGTTCAAAACAAGCTAGTCTTGAATCTTGGGAATACTTAAAAAAGCGTCTGAAAGAGCTAAAACTCGATCGCCCGCACGAAAGTCGTCCCTTTTGCATCTTTAGAACCAAAGCCAACTGCTTGCGAGTTTGTTGTTCTGGGCCGATAATGGTTGTTTACCCGGATGGTGTCTGGTATCGCCAAGCAAACCCGGAAGTTATTGAGCGGATCATCCAAGAACACTTGATAGGCAATAGGGTGGTGGAAGAATATGCATTTTTAACCCATCCTTTGCCGGAAACTCCCTTACTTGCTTGCGATCGATTGATAGAGGCTTAACATCCGGAGGATATAGTAAAGCGGTAAGCCAATGAAAGCGCGGGTTGTTTTGTAGCTAGGGTCATCTTAAGCCAATACTTACTTGTGAACTAGAAGGATTATTATTTAATCAGTGTTTTTCCACCCGCTACTTTCAAAGGGATATATAATAGCGCATTATAAACACTACTGCTCTACGTATCCTTACTGGACTTTTGCCAATGAGCTAGTGGTCTCCCAGAAAGTAATTAATACTTTTGAGACTTCGAGGACGCAAAGGCAAGTTAAGTGGGAAAAAGAACAACATCTCGATAATCCACGATAGAGGATAACCATTCAAGACCTTGATGGACCGAAGCGCGACAAGTGCCACTGCTATGAAAGAGCCCAGCATGAAAGATCACAAACGACTTCTATTAATTGATGATGACCCTAACCTCATCTTGCTGGTGAAGGATTACTTGGAATTCAGAGGATATGAAGTCATCACTGCTGAAAATGGACGAGAAGCTCTGGAAATCTTAGAACAAGAAGTTCCAGATATGATCATCTGTGACGTAATGATGCCGGAAATGGACGGATACACTTTTGTCGAACAAGTCCGGCAAAACGAACGTACTGGCTGGATTCCCGTTCTCTTCCTTTCAGCCAAGGGACAAAGTGCAGACCGAGTTAAAGGGCTGAATAAAGGTGCTGATGTATATATGGTCAAGCCCTTTGAACCAGAAGAACTCGTAGCGCAAGTAGAATCTTCGCTGAAACAAACTATCCGTTGGAAAGAACACCAAGCCAAAGGAGGAGAAAACGGTTCCCGCATCCAAGTACCTTTTGATGTACAGTTAACCCCAACCGAGCTAAAAGTGGTGCAGTTTGTAGCTAGGGGTTTAGCTAACCGGGAAATTGCTGAAGAATTAAATGTCAGCCAGCGTACTGTTGAAAGCCATGTGTCCAACATGTTGGGCAAAACCAATCTCCACAACCGCACTGAATTAGCGCGGTGGGCGATTGAAAATCAAATGGCTTAAATAGCTATCAGCGTTCAGCCGTCTTTAACTGACTGCTGACAGCTGATAGCTTTATTATTGGTCTGTTGTTTTGGGGTAGATTGGCAGAAAATTGCAGCTAGCCAATCTCCACTTATTTTTGTGGCGTTGCATAGTTGCGGGATGATTTAGCAACTTCTAAAATTCTCCCCCTGCTTCCCCTGCATCCCCTGCCTCCCCTACTTACCCCAATTTATCCCACTGTTATGCAACGCCATTTTTGTTTATCCTATCAAACTTTTAGGTATTACCAAGGCAAGCGATCGCTAACACACATCCGACCAAGAGGGTAACTCAACCAACTTACACATGTTGCCCAAACAACCTCCATTTATTGGTAAAATAGCAGTTCTGCTCGTGGACAAGCATCTGTACCATGTTTTGCAAGCGATATTGCATTAATAACATTGTATACACATCCGTTCATTAAATTCTGCTATTAAAATGCTGAGAGTTTTAGGAAATTCTACTACGCCTCAACCCAACACAAAAAATTTAATTTTTAACAATAATACCTGATACCTTTTATTTAAGGTTGCCATGTATGACAATATCTGTAAATTCATTACCGAAAACTTCAAAGATGACTTGGCAACTTGGTTATTAGGTTCACCGATTTAATTAACAGAACTTAGCCCTACTGAATTATCAACTGAACCAATTCGTGCTGATTCGTTAATCTTATTACAATCTGATAATTTAGTTCTACATACAGAGTTTCAAACCGACGCTGATGAAGATATCCTCTTTAGGATGTTAGATTACCGGGTTAGAGTTTATCGCCGCTTTCCTAATAAACAAATGCGTCAAGTAGTAATCTATTTAAGAAAAACAAGTTCAGAACTAGTCAGTAAAACTAGTTTTAAATTAAACAACACTTACCACCAGTTTGAGGTAATACGGCTGTGGGAACAACCAACAGACAGATTTATGAGTATTCCAGGCTTATTACCCTTTGCCGTGCTAAGTCAGACAAACGATCCTACAATGGTATTAATCCAAGTAGTTAAAGCAGTTGAAGCAATTAGCGATCGCCAGCTACAAAGAAATATAGCAACTGCTAGTGGAATTCTAGCAGGTCTAGCTTAAAGAAAAATGTAATTAGCAAGATTTTAAGAAGTGAGATGATGCGCGAATCAGTCATTTATCAACAAATCCTAGAAGAAGGCGAAGCCAAAGGTAAAGCAGAAACAACAAGAAAGTTGGCTTTAGATTTGTTGCGAATTGGAATGAGTTTAGAGCAAATTGCTCAAGTTACGGAATTATCTATTGAGCAAATTCAAGTTTTACAAGAGGAGATTCAAAAAACTTAAATAAATCGGTGAGAAGAATACTGAGTTTCAAACCGACACTGATAAAGATATGCCCTTTAGCAAACCATTGATAATTACTGAGTAATTCTGGGAATACTTGTCTTAGGTCAAAAGTATCATACAGGGCTTCAGTATAGATTTGATGTCAGAAAACAATAAATCATCAGAATTAATCTATTTAGTCCACTGGGAATAACTATCGCCCTTGCTATTACGGGTGTATTGTGGAACTAACGGCAAATCACCTTTATTCTTCTGTGTCAATTGTCGCTTTTTTCAAGATATAGTGGCGTGGCAAGCTTAAATTTGTGCATTAGCAAACTCTTGTGGAATGGGTGTCCTCACCCCTCCTCACTGGCGGGCAAGATGCCCGCCCTACAAGAAAATTTATTGCATCATTTTAGTCTTGTTAATCCACTACTGGCGTGTCAAGGCTAAAGTAGTGCAATAGAAAAATTCGATTATGTGTCTAAACTTCAATTTTTCAGAGATTTTTAATGCAACATTTTAGCCTTGCCATGCCACTACATTGACTGTAGGAACTAATCTAAAACTCGGCATTTTGTGGTGTACGCGGGAAGGGAATTACATCGCGGATATTTCCCATTCCGGTGATAAATTGCACAAGTCTTTCAAAACCCAAACCAAAGCCAGCGTGGGGAACAGTACCATAACGACGCAAATCTAAATACCACCACAACTCTTCTGGATTTAATCCTTGTGCTAACACACGACGTTCTAAAACTTCTAAACGTTCTTCTCTTTGGGAACCACCAATAATTTCGCCAATTTTAGGTGCAAGAATATCCATAGCGCGGACGGTTTTTTCATCCTCATTCAAGCGCATATAAAAGGCTTTGATTTGCGCTGGATAATCTGTGACGATTACTGGCTTTTGAAACAGTTGTTCTGCTAAGTAGCGTTCGTGTTCTGATTGTAAATCTAAGCCCCAGCTTACAGGATATTCAAACTTTACATCAGCTTTTTCTAAAAGTTTAATGGCATCTGTATAAGTTAAGCGTTCAAACTCATTATTAATAATATTGTCGGCTGTTGCCAAGACGGTATTATCAATGCGCTGATTAAAAAATTCCATGTCTTCTGGGCAATTTTCCAACACGTATTTAAATATATGTTTGAGAAATGCCTCAGCTAAATCCATGTCCCCTTCTAAGTCACAAAAAGCCATTTCTGGCTCAACCATCCAAAATTCTGCGAGGTGGCGCGAGGTGTTGGAGTTTTCTGCACGGAAGGTAGGGCCAAAGGTGTAGACGTTAGAAAACGCCATTGCCATAACTTCCGCTTCCAATTGACCGCTAACTGTTAGATATGTGGGTTTACCAAAAAAGTCTTGCGTGTAATCTACAGCTTGGTTATCTGTGCGGGGAATTTTCTTGAGATCCAAACTGGTAACGCTAAATAGTTCACCTGCACCTTCGCAATCACTAGCTGTAATGATGGGTGTGTGTACCCACAAAAAGCCTCTTTCTTGGAAGAATTGATGAATAGCTGTAGAACAGGCATTTCTGACGCGGAAAACTGCACCAAAGGAGTTAGTACGCGATCGCAGATGTCCAATGGTTCGCAGAAACTCAAAGGAATGGCGTTTCTTTTGCAGGGGATACGTATCGGGATCGGCTTCTCCGTATACTTTCACCGCTTCTGCTTTTAACTCAATGCGCTGTCCTTTACCCAGAGATGCCACCAGCACCCCTGTCACCTCGACTGCTACACCTGTATTCAATTTTTTTAAAATAGCTTCGTAGTCTGGCAAATCCTGATTGATGACGACTTGCAAATTAGCTAGTGATGAGCCGTCATTGACTTCAATAAAAGCAAATCCTTTTGACTCGCGTTTCGTCCTTACCCAGCCTTGAACCAGTAGAGACTCATCAGGTTGACCACTTCGCAATGTTTCTGCAATCCGTCGATTTACCATATTTACCCAGCACAGGACTTTAATATCCAGCCTATAATAACGCCCATTCCACCAAAGCGGATGACTTGCCAGAAAGGTTTCTTGAGACTCGTCCAAGAGAATAACTGGCTTTCTAAGTTTATTTCTAACACTTCTAAATGCTGTTGAATTTGCCGCAACTCCGCTTTGATTTCTGGTGTCTGGTGTTTATTTTGTTTCAATTCGTGGCGGCGTTGTTGCCATTGTGCCTTTTGTTGGCGATCGCGTTGTACTTGAGTGTAGCGTTCTTTTAAGGATAGGAGCGATCGCTCTACTTCCTCTAGTTCTTTTTCAAAATCTGGTTCTTGATTTTCCTCTAGGGAATGCTGAGAAGATTGTTTAGGCGGCTTCATTTACAAGTAGTACAGTAGAGGTAAATGCAATTGTGCCAATAGTTATGTCTCAATTTACCCAGCTGCCTAAATCCAGTCAACTGAATGAATTTACCACTCTGGAACTAGCCCAAGCCCTCATGGAAAGGCTGAGTATTTCCCCTAACGATTGGCATCGCCTCAAGTCTAACCGCAATTCCCGCGCTAGCGAACAAGCAACCGCAGCTCTTGTGTATCTCCTCAACAATCAGCCACAAGAAGCCCTCGCCAGATTAGAACAAGCCGCTGGTTGGTTAGATCGCTCTATTTCCGCGCCTCCCTGTCCGACTCACGGCGAGAAGAGATGAGGAGACGCAGGGACACGGTGACGCGGGGGCGCGGGGAATATAAATGAAAAACTCTCCGCGTCTCCCTGTCTCCTCCTCTCCACGTCCTCTTCTCACCGTCGCAGAGATAAACGGGGACGGGTTTCCATTTGTTTACAAAGCCTAAGTTCTGTGCCTTTGCGGTTCCACTCTACCTGGTCGAAAATTTGGTGGAGAAGACATAGACCACGACCGCTTTCTGCTTCATCGGGTGGTAGATAGTCTGTTGGCTCATCATCATCATTAGCCGATGAGGGAGTAAAGCCTTGACCTTGGTCTGATATTACCCACCAATATTGATTATCTATAAGGGAAAAACGAACTACAACCGTTTTACTAGGATCGAGATTATTACCGTGTTTGGCTGCATTTACTAGAGCTTCTTGAAGCCCTAGCCGCAGCTCTGCTTGCAACTTTGCTGGTATCTCCGCCAGCAGTAAATCTAAAATAGGACAAAGATAGAGAGTTGAGGCGAAACTAATTGTGCCCCAATAACGTCCAACCGGACGGAGGGAAATGGTAATCACAAGAGAAACCCCGTAGCTTTCAGTTAGCTAGACATCAGTTTGCTTTTACAGGCACCCTGATAAAATTTGAGGTGGTCATGCTGCCTTCAAACTTGCGTCTTTAATACTAAAATTTTGAAAATGCTAGGGAGCATGGACTCTATTCATGACTTTAGATTGCTGATAGATAAAACGGCTGTGGGAAATCTGCTAGCGCAGTTAGCAACTTGAAAGATGCTGGAGATGCAAAAGAGTATTGGAATGCTCTTTGTATTGCCGATTCGTACTTTAGACAAGCCTAATTCACGCTTTTTAGAGCTAATGCAACTCTAATTTTTTTAACAAAATCATTTCTATTTCTAGGTTAATTCGATTTTAGCATTTTTATGATGCACTAGACTACAAATTTGAAATTTGAGTTTTTTAGAAAAACTCAGAACCCTTGCTTAAATGTGATAACACAAGAAAAGCGGCTGCTTCCACATGAGCTGTTTGGGGAAAAAAGTCAGCAGGTTGTACCCTTGCGATCGTGTACAGCCCATCTTGGCACAGCAGTTTCAGGTCGCGAGCAAGAGTGGCTACTTTACAGCTGACGTAAACGATGCGCGGAGGTTTCGATTTCATTAAAGATTCGATAACAGCGCGATCGCATCCTTTACGGGGCGGATCGAGTAAGACCACATCTGGTATTATGCCCATCTGCGGCAGCAATTTCTCTACTGCTCCGACTTGAAATGTCACATTCTTAATTTCATTACATTGGGCATTCAAAATGGCCTGCTGAACAGCTTCTGGTTGTAATTCCAATCCTGTCGCTTGTCGTACTTGTTTGGCTAGAGGCAACGTTAAAGTTCCAATACCACAGTATGCATCAATTAGAACTTCATGCCCTTGAAAATTTAGTTCTGATTGAATTACCTGTAATAGTAATTCTGCTGTTTCTGTATAAACTTGGAAAAATGTATCTGGGCGGACTTGAAATTCTAATTCAGCAAACTTTTCTCGCAGATAAGGAACTCCAACAATACAACGGGTTTCGGTTCCAAATATAGTATTGGTGCGATCGCTATTACGATTTAAGGACACTCCCACGAGTTGAGGATAGCGCTGTAACCATTCCTGCGCTTGATTTTCAATTTCTGGTAAATTCCAGTCCTTGACTACCAAAGTCAACAACATCTTCCCAGTGCGCCGCCCAATACGTAAACTGAGGTGGCGAACTTGTCCTTGATGACGCTGTTCGTCGTAAATTTGCCAACCGTGCTTTTGAATATCTTGCTTAACTTCAGCCAGTAGAGGATTTAATCGTGGGTCTTGTACTGGGCATTGATTCAAGTTAACTAATTGATGGCTACCTTTTTGGTAGTAACCAGCTTGTACTTGACCTGTAGCGGAAATACCCAGAGGATAGGTAGCTTTATTGCGATAGCCTAAAGGCGAGGTAGCAGTCAGCACCGGATCTACTGGTGGATCGACGAAACCGCCAATACGCTGCAAAGCTTGGATAACTTGATTTTGCTTGGCTGCTAATTGATATTCATAATTAATATGCTGCCACTGGCAACCACCACACTTATCAGCCACAATGCAACTTGGTCGAATCCGGTGAGGAGATGCTTGCAATAGCTGCTCGAGTTTGCCGTGAGCATATTTAGGTTTGACATGTACTAAGCGAACTATAACGCGATCGCCTGGGACAGTATCTGGGACAAATACCACACGTTCGTCAAAACGTCCTACCCCATCGCCAGTATCACTCAAGTCAGCGATCGTCACTTCAATTAATTCACCTTGTCGCCAAGTTGTTTTAGTCATTAGTCAGTGGTCAGTAGTCAGTAGTTAGTGGTTAGTAGTTATTCTCCTTATCTCCCCCTGCTCCCTCTGCTCCCCCTGCTCTCTTGTCCCCTGCCCTCTTCACTTGTGTACCTCAGACTCGTTAAACTAGCAAATAATATTTCGTGTGATTGCAATAATCATGACTGTAATTAGCCAAGTTATTCTCAAAGCCGACGACGAACTGCGCTACCCCAGCAGTGGCGAACTCAACAATATCAAAGACTTTTTGCAAACCGGCGAACAACGGACGCGGATTGCTGCTACCCTAGCTGAAAACGAAAAGAAGATTGTTCAACAAGCAACTAAACAGCTTTGGCAGAAACGTCCCGACTTTATCGCACCCGGTGGCAACGCTTATGGAGAACGTCAGCGTTCTCTCTGTGTACGTGACTTTGGTTGGTACTTACGCCTAATTACTTATGGTGTACTTGCTGGCGATAAAGAGCCAATTGAAAAAATTGGTTTAATAGGTGTACGGGAAATGTACAATTCTTTGGGCGTTCCTGTGCCTGGAATGGTGGAAGCCATTAATTCTCTAAAAAAAGCCTCCCTTGACTTACTAAGTGCAGATGATGCCTTAGAAGCAGCACCCTACTTTGATTACATCATTCAAGCGATGTCTTAATGCAAAGTGTGTGCTGATTCTAGGAATCTACTTCCGCTCTCATAGAGTGAGTGCAAGGTATTAGCACTCAATATCCATAAGATTTCTAATTTGATCATAACTTCCCCACGTTTGGTAGTGGCTCTGGCAAATTTGTCAAGTTATCAACCAAAGGTGGGGATATTTTATGCAATAGTCAATATTCAGTAGCTATTCAGTAAAGGACAACTGACCCTACCCTGCGGGTTCTGCTTTAGCAGTACGGGTGACGCTCCTGCGTCGCTAGCGCTTCGCTAACGTCAGTTGTTCATGGGGGAAACCACGCCACTTGCTACCCTGCGGGAAGCCGCGCAGAGCGCGTCTACAAGTCGGCAGAGCCGCCCAACGCAGTGGCTCCCCAAGACCACACTGACTCACAACTGACCACTAACCAATTACAAAAAGCCGACAGTCCTTTAGGAAAGGCTGTCGGCAATTAGTGTGTTCCCTATTAATGACTCGGCTAGAGTTCAGTTAGGTATAATTATGGCAATTAACTAATTGAAAAGAGACGATCTTAATCATTGGGTCTATGTGATTTTCATCACTTGATTGTTAACAACAAGCTGTATTTGCTTAAGTGATTTATTTTTCTTAGAATATATATACATAACATTCGATTTTAAATGTATTTAAAAATACAAAATTAGTATTTTTACTGAAATATTAAATTTTTGAACGATCAGGTTATTTGAATCATATTAATAATTCTATTAGATTGCGATCGCTCTTCCGAGGTAAATTGATTAGTTCTAAGCTAGAGTTAGCGGCAAAACGGATTCACAATGCTTTGCACGAACAATAGCTGGAGAATAACGATGGCAGCAGAACAAACGCATAGCCCCTACCTGTTAGAAGCAGAAACTCGTTTACATCAGCTTTCTGCTAAAAAATTACAATTAGCACTTGCTTTTCTGGCTTATTTGCAATAAACAGGAGAAAACGAAGTAAAAGAAAAACTATTGAGCATTCCTGGTTTAGCAGCGTCTTTGAGTGAAACCAACAACAGCAAAGACAAAGTTGGGGATACTGCCTCTAATCTAATTGCAGAAGACGCAGAAGTATGGCAGGCTTATTTAGCTTCTAAACAGAAATGGCAGGAGGTCTACCGTCGCTTTGCAGACTCCTAAGTTCCTTTATATTTCTCAAGTCTTAGCCATACACCAGGATCAGATAATTAGCTTTGGTGGTACTTCTGGTATTAGAGACGAAGGTTTACTAGATTCAGCTTTAGCGCAACCTCAAGCGACCTTTGCGGGCAAACTTCTCCATTCCACAATTCACGAGCAAGCCGCAGCTTATCTGTACCATCCAGCAATGAACCATCCCTTTGTGGATTGTAACAAGCGCGCTGCTTTTGCTGTTATGAATACCTTCATCACCTTGAACGGGTACAGCTTGAACTTATTAGAGGAAGAAGCCTACAACTTAGTAATTAGAGTAGTTCAAAGGGAAATATCCAAAGATAGAGTCATCTGCATTTCTAGAACTGCACCTACAGGGCAAGTAAATCGATAGAATAATCCTCTGTCCCCTTGGTGCATTACTTCCATGACCGCCACCTCAAGAGATCCGTTTTCCCCCCAAGAAATCGCTGGCGAAGGTCTGAAGCCAGAAGAATACACAGAAATTGTTCGACGGTTAGGCCGTCATCCCAATAAAGCTGAACTGGGAATGTTTGGGGTGATGTGGTCGGAACATTGCTGTTATAAAAATTCACGACCTTTACTCAAACAATTTCCCACTACTGGGTCGCGCATTCTTGTGGGACCAGGTGAAAATGCGGGTGTCGTAGACTTAGGCAACGGACTGCAACTAGCGTTTAAAATTGAATCCCATAACCATCCCTCAGCTGTCGAACCCTTTCAAGGAGCTGCCACTGGAGTAGGAGGCATTCTCAGAGATATTTTTACAATGGGTGCGCGTCCCATTGCTATATTAAACTCGTTGCGCTTTGGTTCTCTAGAAGATGCCAAAACCCAACGGCTGTTTAATGGTGTTGTGGCTGGGATCAGTCATTATGGTAACTGTGTGGGTGTACCCACAGTTGGTGGCGAAGTTTACTTTGACTCTGCTTACTCTGGTAATCCCTTAGTGAACGTCATGGCGTTGGGATTGATGGAAACGCCAGAAATTGTCAAATCTGGGGCATCGGGTTTAGGTAATCCTGTTCTGTATGTCGGTTCCACCACTGGACGCGATGGCATGGGAGGAGCGAGTTTTGCCAGTGCAGAATTAAGTGATGAGTCAATAGATGACCGACCCGCAGTGCAAGTGGGCGACCCCTTTTTAGAAAAGTCGTTAATTGAAGCTTGTCTGGAGGCGTTTAAGACAGGTGCGGTTGTTGCTGCACAGGATATGGGTGCAGCTGGTATTACGTGTTCTACGTCAGAGATGGCAGCTAAAGGCGGTGTGGGCATTGAACTGGATTTAGATAAGATTCCCGTGCGGGAAACGGGTATGGTTCCCTATGAATACCTGCTTTCAGAATCTCAAGAACGCATGTTATTCGTTGCTCACAAGGGATGCGAACGAGAGCTAATTGACATTTTTCACCGTTGGGGACTTCATGCCGTTGTCGCGGGTACAGTAATTGCTGAACCCATCGTGCGGATTCTCTTTCAAGGTGAAGTCGCAGCCGAAATTCCCGCTGAAGCATTGGCGGAAAATACTCCACTTTATCATCGGGAGTTATTGGCAGAACCACCAGAATATGCTGTGAAAGCTTGGCAATGGACACCCGAATCTTTGCCTGCTTGCACAACTGCTGGTATTGAAATCCAAGGACGTTTGCAAAGTTGGAATGATATTTTGTTAACTTTACTCGATACACCGACGATCGCTTCTAAAAACTGGGTCTATCGTCAGTACGACCATCAAGTGCAGAATAATACTGTCATCCTCCCAGGTGGTGCAGATGCAGCTGTTATCCGTTTGCGTCCGCTTGAAGAAATTCCCAATCTCAAATCTCAAATCCCAAATCTCAAATCAGGAGTAGCGGCTACAGTCGATTGCAATTCTCGTTATGTTTACCTCGATCCCTATGAGGGAGCTAAGGCAGTGGTGGCAGAAGCAGCACGCAATCTCAGCTGTGTGGGTGCAGAACCTCTGGCGGTGACAGATAACCTGAATTTTGGCAGTCCAGAAAAACCGATTGGATATTGGCAGTTGGCAGAAGCTTGTCGAGGTTTGGCAGAAGGTTGTCAAGAATTAGCAACACCAGTGACTGGTGGAAATGTTTCTTTATACAATGAAACCTTCGATTCCCAAGGAAACCCACAACCAATTTATCCCACCCCTGTTGTCGGTATGGTGGGATTGATCCCCGATTTAAGCAAGATTTGTGGTCAAGGTTGGCAAACAGCAGGCGATGTAATTTATTTATTAGGATTACCCATACAATCCAAAATTGAATTGGGAGCATCCGAGTATTTAGCCACTATCCACGACACTGTAGCCGGAAAACCCCCAAGAGTAGATTTTGACTTGGAACGCCGCGTACAGCAAGTTTGCCGCGAGGGAATTCATGCTGGTTGGGTACGTTCGGCCCATGATTGTGCGGAAGGAGGAGTGAGTATTGCTATTGCGGAATCTTGCATTGCTGGCAACCTCGGTGCTGAAATTAATCTAGAAACAACAAATCAGTTACAACGCTTAGATGAAGTTTTGTTTGGCGAAGGTGGTGCCAGAATTTTAGTTTCTGTAGTCCCAGAGCAACAAGAAAGTTGGGAATCTTACTTACAGGAACATTTGGGTCAAGAATGGCAAAAATTGGGTAAAGTTGGAAATTCCGATACAGGTTTGGCGGTTTTGACCACTGACAACCACATCTTAATAAAAGTTAGTATTGAAGATATGAAAGCTCGCTATGCCGATGCGATCGCCAGACGTTTAGCCATGCACACTACCTAAGTAAGGATCGAGTCTCAAGTTTAAAGAATGAATTGTTTTTACTTCACACTTTATACTTCATGCTAGCCTTCGGCAAGCCGCTATGCGTCTACATCCTTCTTAAGGTACTGTTTTAATAGATGGTTAAAGATTTGTTAAGAAATCACCAACTATCCAGCGACATATCCCTGTGACTTGACACCAACACCAGGAGCAAAGCCCGCATGATTCCCATCCATCCAATTACTTCGGATGAATACCCCCGACAGACCAACGACCCAATGAATAGTCTTGAAAATCATTCTGACAAGCCAGAAGAAGCTTGCGGTGTTTTTGGCATCTATGCACCCGGAGAAGATGTTGCTAAACTAACCTACTTTGGATTGTATGCCCTGCAACACCGGGGTCAAGAATCAGCTGGGATTGCTACCTTTGAGGGTACGCATGTACACCTACATAAAGACATGGGTCTGGTGTCTCAAGTCTTCAATGAATCTGTCTTAGAGCATCTGCCTGGAAGCTTAGCTGTTGGTCACACCCGTTATTCCACTACTGGTTCCAGCCGCAAAGTTAATGCTCAGCCCGCTGTGCTAGAAACTCGTCTGGGTTCAATAGCTTTAGCACATAATGGCAATTTAGTCAATACAGTGCAATTGCGCGAAGAGTTACTCCAGAGCAAATGTAACTTAGTCACGACTACAGACTCAGAAGCGATCGCTTTTGCGATCGCTCAGGCGCTCGACGCTGGTGCAGATTGGCTAGAAGGCTGCATTCAGGCATTTAACCGCTGCCAAGGAGCCTTTAGTTTAGTCATTGGTACTCCTATTGGTGTGATGGGCGTTCGCGATCCTAATGGCATTCGCCCTCTAGTAGTCGGTACTTTGCCTGGTAATCCCATCCGTTACGTTTTGGCTTCTGAAACTTGTGGTTTAGATATTATCGGAGCGGAATACCTTCGAGACGTGGAACCAGGCGAATTGGTTTGGATTACTGAAGAAGGTTTGGCCTCATACCACTGGAGTAAACAGCCCCAGCGCAAACTGTGCATCTTTGAGATGATTTACTTTGCCCGCCCTGATAGCGTCATGCACAACGAGAGTTTGTATAGCTATCGGATGCGGCTAGGGCGACAATTAGCGGCAGAATCTCCTGTGGATGCCGATATTGTCTTTGGTGTTCCTGATTCTGGTATACCGGCTGCCATTGGATTTTCTCAAGCTTCAGGTGTAGCTTACGCTGAAGGATTGATTAAAAATCGCTATGTTGGCCGAACCTTCATTCAGCCAACACAAACCATGCGCGAGTCGGGTATTCGCATGAAACTTAACCCTCTCAAAGATGTGCTGGTGGGTAAAAGGGTGATTATTGTCGATGACTCGATTGTGCGAGGTACTACCAGTCGTAAACTAGTCAAAACTTTGCGCGAGGCTGGTGCAGTGGAAGTACATATGCGAATTTCTTCTCCACCAGTAACTCACCCCTGCTTCTACGGTATCGATACCGATAGCCAGGATCAGCTAATTGCTGCTACTAAGTCAGTAGCAGAAATTGCTCAGCAACTGGAAGTAGATACTTTAGCCTATCTCAGTTGGGAAGGAATGCTAACAGCAACAGGAGAAGACCCCAATAGTTTTTGTTCAGCTTGCTTCACTGGAGATTATCCTGTGGCGATTCCTGAACAGGTGAAGCGCTCGAAGTTGATATTAGAAAAGGCAGGGGTTTAGGAACTGGGGATGGAGGGACAAGGGCGACAAGCAGGACAAGAAAGAATTATTAAAGAAGTTTCTCCCTTGTCTCCCTCCTCTACCTTGTCTCCTAGTAACCATTATGTTCATTTTTAGTTAGTTTAATTAACTAAATCATTGACGCAGTAGAATGTGATTAATGCTGCGATCTATCGTCTGTCTTCAAAGAATCAACGGACTAGACGATCCCCAGGCATTACTAAGGACAGAGGAACAGGCAACGAGGGACTTTGCGCGATCGCACCACAATCGCTATCGAGTTATGACCCAATTTCAACTCAATCTCCAAGATCCAGAAGCAGTACCACTGATTCAAGAAGTTTTCAGCTTCCTCAAACGCGTGCTGCAATCCTAAAATCTTAGGGAAACTAAATTAATTGACGCGATGCAAATGGTTAATGCAGCGATTGCTGGTTTGATCGCGAGCAAACAGGCTGGATTAATGACATTAGAACGTTTTACTGATGCTAGTTATGAGGTGATGATAGATAAGCTAGTAGTCGCAATCCAACATATTCAACAAGTTGACTCGTGATATCCAAATAGCTATCAACTAGAGAAATAGACTAAGGATTGCTTCTCAAGAAGTAACATATTAGTTTAACAGTAATAATCTGATACTGTTTACCACAGCAGAAAGTTTTTTGGAGACGCGAAGTTTCGCGCTCCGCAAACTTGTTGACAAATATTTACGTAAAGCTAAAGCAAAAAGACAAATCAAAAGGACTTGACTGCCGATTGAGTTTCAAAGATACTTTTCCACAGTATTAGCTAATGTAGATTTAGGTACGGCACCAACGACCATATCAACTTTTTGCCCACCTTTAAAAATCATTAATGTGGGAATGCTGCGGATACCGTACTGGCTGGCAACATTAGGATTCTCATCGGTGTTGACTTTCACAACCTTTAATTGACCTTCGTATTGACCGGCAATTTCATCTACAACAGGAGCTACCATCCGGCAGGGGCCACACCAAGGTGCCCAAAAGTCAACTAAAACTGGTACATCGCTGTCTAGTACTTCTTGCTTAAAAGTAGAATCCGTAACTTGTGTGGCTGTTGACATGCCTAAAAACCTTTGCCAATTATATTTCTGAGTTTCGTGAAAATTCTACCATAGCAAAAACAGCAGCTTGGAAGTGAAGGATGTACATTTGCAAAGAAGCTCTAGAATCTAGAATTTATTCACAAACATAAGGAACCGCCCGAACAGTAGTCCGGGCGGAGTGTGGTGTGAGGAGTGAACGGAAACATGCGTCTCCGCTATCTCTATTGTAGGCTACATATGGGATTTTTCCAGTGATTGTTTAAGAGTCTGGAAAAATTTCCTTAAGAATTTTAAGTTGATATTTGTTAGAGATTGGGAAAAGATAAGAGTTAGTGGTCAGTGGTCAGTGATCAATTGTCAGTTGTCAGGAGGCAAAAATAGTTATTATTTCTTCCTCATTTTCCCCTGCACCCTGCTCCCCTTGCTCCCCTGTCTCTTCATTTACCCATGCCTAATTGTTGGGCTTTTTGGTAGACTTTGCCTTCAGTTAACAGAGAAGGAGCGATCGCAACTTCAACTTGCTGCATTTCCTTGATATTTTTGGCTCCTAACGTTCCCATACTAGTTTTTAAGGCTCCTAAAAGATTATGAGTCCCATCATCTAATCCTGCCGGTCCGATGAGTATTTGCTCTAGGCTACCAGTACTTCCAACACGAATCCGGGTACCACGGGGCAATACTGGGCTGGGAGTTGCCATCCCCCAATGATAACCCCGTCCTGGGGCTTCGGCGGCTCTGGCGAAGGGAGAACCAATCATCACACCATCGGCACCGCAGGCGATGCACTTGCAAATGTCGCCGCCAGTGATTAAACCCCCATCAGCAATCACTGGGACATAGTTACCAGTTTCCTGGAAGTAATCATCTCTGGCAGCGGCACAATCCGCGATCGCTGTTGCTTGGGGTACGCCTACACCCAAAACACCACGGGAAGTACAAGCTGCGCCAGGGCCAATCCCTACCAATATCGCTGCGGCCCCAGCTTTTAACAAATTCAAAGTCACTTCATAAGTTACACAATTCCCCAAAACCACAGGGATAGGCATAGAACGGCAAAATTCTGCCAAATCTAATGGAATCACAGATTCCGGTGACAGGTGCGCTGTAGAAACAACTGTAGCTTGCACAAAAAATAAATCTGCCCCTGCTTTGGCTACTACCTCACCATATTTGCTTGCACCTGCTGGGGTGGAACTCACCGCCGCAATGCCACCTTGTTGTTTAATTTCCTGAATACGTTTTTCAATTAATTCTGGCTTTATCGGTTCGGCATAGAGTTCTTGCATTAGAGAAACAAATTCATCTTTACCCACAGAGACAATCCGATCTAATATCGGCTCTGGGTCAGCATAACGAGTTTGGATACCTTCTAAGTTAAGTACGCCTAATGCTCCCAACTCTGACAAACGTACAGCCATGCGAACATCTACTACGCCATCCATCGCACTAGCAATTATCGGGATTTCTCGCTCAATATTGCCAATACGCCACTTAGTTTCTGCCAAACTCGGATCGAGTGTTCTGTTACCGGGGACTAGAGCAATTTCATCAATTCCATATGCTCTACGAGCTGTTTTTCCCCGCCCAAGTTGAATTTCCACGCTTTAACTTTTCTCACATCTGTTTAAGCTAGGGTATCAAATTGTGGATGGATTTGGAGCGACCGTTCGAGAAGTTTTAAGTGTAAAGGATAAAGGATGAAGTGAGAACTTGTTGGGACATCATATCTGACCCTTTGTAGCTGAAACAAATCATATTTTTCCATCTTTATGCCTCATAGCTTTATGAATGAAGTAATTTCATACTTGATACTTCAGCCTTTATGCTTCATCCTTCAGCTTGACTATTGACTAAATCAAAATTTCACCCTTTAAGGTTAAGCCATTTAAGGGCTAGAATTGTTACGATCCCTTCAGATTAGATGATTTGCAGCCTTGATCCAATCTGATACTTTAGAACTACTTGAATGGCATCGCCTTTGCCAGCATCTTTCTACATTTGCGGCAACTAAACTGGGGGCGATCGCATCACTTCATCTGAAACTACCTGAATCTCAGGCAGTAAGCGAGCAGTTGTTAGCGCAAACCAAAGAAGTTTACCAACTAGAAAGTCGTTTGACTACAGGACTTTCGTTTGAGGGAATTCAAGATATTGGTGATTCTCTAGAACGGGCAGAACGCAGTGGAATTCTGGCAGGGGATGAACTTTTAGCACTGGCTACTACCCTTGCAGGTGCTAGAAATTTGCGGCGTGTAATTGATAACCAAGAAGACATACCAATACTGACTGAATTAGTTGCCGATTTACGAACTTACCCGGAACTAGAGCAGGAAATTCACCGTTGTATAGATGAACGCGGACAAGTAACCGATCGCGCTAGTCAAAAACTCGGAGAAATTCGCACGGAACTGCGGCGATTGCGGAGTCAAATTACCCAAAAGCTGCAAAATATTTTACAAGCGAAGTCAGGGGCAGTCCAAGAACAGCTCATTACTCAACGAGGCGATCGCTTTGTAATTCCTGTGAAAGCACCCCAGAAAGATGCTATCCCTGGCATTGTTCACGATACCTCCACTAGTGGTGCGACTCTGTATGTGGAACCCAACTCTGTCGTGCCCTTGGGCAACCAACTGCGGCAGACAATCAGAAGAGAGCAAGCAGAAGAAGAAGCGATTCGCCGCATCTTAACAGAGCAAGTAGCAGCAGTCAAACCAGATTTAGAAAGATTGTTAGCCATTGTCACCACTTTGGATTTGGCAACCGCGAGAGCGCGATATAGTTTTTGGCTGAGAGCCAATCCCCCACGATTTATTAACCGCGAGGAGCGAGAAATCATTACCTTGCGACATCTGCGCCATCCGCTATTAGTGTGGCAGCAGCATCACGAACAAGGGCAACCCGTGGTTCCTGTAGATTTATTAATTGCCCCGCATATTAAGGTAGTCACAATTACAGGGCCAAATACTGGTGGTAAAACTGTAACTTTAAAAACCCTAGGCTTAGCAGCATTAATGGCCAAGGTAGGTTTATTCGTCCCCGCCCGCGAACCAGTAGAAATTCCCTGGTTTGACCAAGTATTAGCAGATATTGGTGATGAACAATCACTACAGCAAAGTCTGTCTACATTTTCTGGTCACATCCGCCGTATTAGTCGGATTTTAGATGTTTTAGGTGAGGATGAGGGGACACGGGGACCTGGGGACGCGGGGACGCAGGGATTGGGAGATGAAGGGGATGAGGGAGAAAAATCTCCCCAATCCCCAGTCCCCAATCCCCAATCCCTAGTCCTACTCGATGAAGTAGGTGCAGGAACCGATCCAGTTGAGGGTAGTGCCTTGGCGATCGCTTTATTGCAATATCTCGCTAACCATGCCCAATTAACTATTGCCACAACTCACTTTGGCGAACTGAAAGCACTGAAATATGAAGATGAGCGGTTTGAAAATGCCTCTGTAGAATTTGATGAAAGTACTTTGTCGCCTACCTATCGCTTGTTGTGGGGCATACCTGGACGTTCTAATGCCTTGGCGATCGCGCGGCGTTTGGGATTGAAAGCAGAGGTGGTAGAACAAGCAAAAACCCAAGTGGGAGAGGCGACAGACGAAGTTAATCAGGTGATTGCTGGGTTAGAAGCCCAACGTCGCCGCCAGGAAACCAAAGCTGCTGAAGCACAAAATTTGTTGCAACAAGCAGAACGTTTATACAAAGAAGTATCCGCAAAAGCCGCAAATTTGCAGGAGAGAGAACGCGATCTGCGGGCTTCCCAAGAAGTAGCAGTACAGCAAGCGATCGCCCAAGCCAAAGGTGAAATCGCCCAAGTGATTCGCCGCTTGCAGCAAGGTACACCCACAGCGCAGGATGCTCAGCAAGCAACTAATGCTTTGAATCAAATTACCCAAAAGTATCAGCCCGCACCGCCACAAAAACCAAAAGTTGGGTTTATGCCCAAAGTAGGCGATCGCGTCCGTATTTCTCAATTTGGGCAAACAGCAGAAGTGTTAAATGCTCCCGATGAAGACGGTGAATTAACTGTCCGCTTTGGAATCATGAAGATGACGGTGAAGTTAGAAGACATCGAATCTCTTGATGGACAAAAACCAGAGCCAATTGTTAAACCAAAACCAGCAGTAGTAGTTACTCCATCACCTCAAAGTAGCCCAGCAATTCGTACCTCCCAAAATACAATTGATTTGCGTGGTAAGCGAGTATCTGACTCTGAATTAATTTTAGATAAGGCAATTTCAGAAGCTACAGGCCCAGTATGGATTATTCACGGACACGGCACTGGTAAGCTGCGGCAAGGTGTTCACACATTTTTGCAACAGCATCCCAGAGTCAGTCATTACGAAGCAGCAGAACAAGCAGATGGTGGTACTGGGGTTACAATTGCTTACATGCATTGAAGAAGGCAGGGTAGCAGAGGGGAGGACGCTTCCGTGTGGGGGTTCCCCCCGTTGAGGAAAGTGTCCGTCGCAGACAGGCTGGGGAGCAGGGGAAGATAAAACTTTTAACTCTTGTACAAACGCGATTAATTGTGTCTCTACTGCTCACTTCCAATTCCTGTATGGGTGCAAGGTCTTACATCCCTCTTAACTCAGCACTTTTTCAAGTATTGCCTTTGTGACTTATCCGAAGAACTGGTGAGTTGGCAATAAATATAACTAGTGAAAGTTACTGATTATTAATTACTAATTACTATTGTTCCGCTAGGAGGAGCAATTAGTAATTAAAAATTAACTCTCAAAAGAGATGTTTATTTATACTATTGTACTGAAATAGCAGCTAAGAATAACTAAAGTACCATTGGGTAGATATTTTTCTTCTCTGTTGAAAATAAATTTTCATCTAGTAGAGTAAGACAGAGATACTGCTGTTTACCAAAATCAAAAAAGCTAGTTGCAGCTCATAATGCAGTATGGCAAAAATAACTATGCAGTTGAAAGCTGAGTCAGAAATCGGGAGTTAATAGTTAGTAGTTATTAGTCAGTAGTTTTATCTCCCCTGCTCCCCTGCTCGTTTTGCCTCCTGTCTCCTCTCACTAGCTATAGGAAACCAACTTTAATGCTTGAGAGTCTGGTTTCAAAATGGGTAACAGCAACATCCCCTATCAGCCCGATCACCTATGCTAAAAGTTATGCACTTGACCGCCAATTCAACTACTCCAAATTCCCAGTGGGAGGATTTAATCAAGCTTCCAGCCCCAAACACAGTTCAATGGGATAATATCAAAACCCAGTTAGACTTGGTGCTGTTGGCGCTAGAAACTTTAACTGGCATTGGTTCTGAAGCAATGCTCTCGGCGGCAGTTAATCTCAATTTAGAGTCAAGAGTGCCAGACCGCGTAGCATTGTGGCGATTACGTCAGTCAAATCCTCTACGTAAAGGTCAAGGAGGGCGAAAAAAGCTAGATGTGGAAGAAGCACGATCGCTTGTTCTGATTATCTGCTACCTCGCCAAACAGCACCAAGAATTGATTCGCCGTGCTGTTGGTCTATTAGAACAAATGGCGGAAAACAACCGGGAACCTCATCAGGCTGCCTTACTTGGAGATTATATCGATGCTTTCTGTAACATCTACCAAGAGCGGATGGAAGAAGACGAACAAATCTCGACAGATTTACTTACCCGTCTGGCACTAAAACTGCTTGTAGATTTACTGTTTTACAGTGCCCCTGGTGGACACCGCCGTCTCTGGCTAGCACTTATAGACCGTTCTGCAAAATTTTAGATTTTAGATTTCTAATCCAAAAGACGCTAGCGGACTCGCGCTTCGCTGCGCTATCGCAAATCCAAAATCCAAAATTTCAAATCGTTTCCCTCGCAGTTCTTGCCATGCCTTTAACAAATTCTGTCATTCGTCGCTACACACCCCCTACTTGTACGCTAGAAATATTAGCCCAAAGTTCGCCCTTATCTAATTGGATGGGGAAAACTGTTCTCAAACAGCTAAGCTTTGAGCTACGCTTTGACGATCCCCAATTACCTGAAGAACGTAGAGTTCCAATTCGGGGCGATCGCGACCAACTCGAAGCTTTGTGTGACGCAGTTACCACCTACGTACAAGAATTCTTGCAACAGCCTCCAGAAAGCTTTTGGGTGAGTTTCTCTGGACTCAAAGATTACAGCAAAGTACCCAACGACTCAGAATTAACAGATTTTAATCAATCTTCATCACCAACTAAGACATTCCAATCTTTTACTTCCCAGCTACCAGGGAAGATATATTTAGAATCAAGCAGTTATTTAACTCACAATTTATACCTCGGTTATCTCGCTAACCAAGCATCTGGCCCTGTAATTCAACTCAGTCTGCTGCAACTGTTCGATTTAGCAACAGCCTTGGATGAATACTCAGCTGATGTGATGGCATTACCAACTCTCAACAACAGAAGTTACGTCCGGCAGTTGCCCAGTTGGGCACCTGTTGCCGCAGTACTGGTGGTAGGTGTAGGTTTACTACCAATGACATTTCAATATGCCAACAATATCAGGGAATACAAACCGCAAACCGCCACAAAAACTGCTCCCGCCCAAGAAGAAATTGCCCAAGCACCTTCACTCGACTTTCCCACACCGCAACCTGGACTTACTCCCCCAGACAATTTGCAATCGCTACCATCCATAGGGACTACCTCTCCGCTTTCTACCTCCACTTTGCCCCAACAGCCCCTCACATCCTCTAATTCCAGTTTCTCTAACAAGTCCCAATCCCCTATTTCTGGTTTGCCTCCAGCATCCCAGCCATCTGCTAACAATGCGTCGAATATACCTCCTGGGACAATTCCTGGTCTGAGTAGCAATCAACAAGGTACAGCATCTACCACAATTCCAGGTCAGCAAATTGCTATTGCGCCAAATCTCAAGCAAAACTCTACAAGGGCAAACTCCCAAAGCGAAATTGCTCTTGCCACCAAGCGGAATTTGCCATCTAGCCTTTCTTCGACTAGAGGCAGTTTATCCCCCAATATCCCAATAGTTCCTCCATCTGGGGCCACCATACCTAGTAACAGTAGCGCTCTTCCTCCAGGCTATTCAGCAATAGACCCAAGCCAATTAGAAGAAAGAATCAATTCCTCAGGTACATCCTCTACTGCAAAACCCTCGTCAAAACTACCATCTACACCTACCTCCTCCAATGATTCCTTAGCTGCGAGATTAAGGGGTGAATCTAAAACCCCCACATCGCCAGAGGTTGCTACTGGCACATTATTTGACACCCCTCAAATAGCAGAAGCTAGAAACATCCTGACAAAGCGCTGGCAGCCACCTTCTGGATTAACACAAACACTAGAATATAGTTTGATAGTGGGTGTTGATGGCACAATTGAACGAATTTTACCCCTGAATAAGTCAGCTAGAGAATTCGTTAACAGCACTGGGATGCCTGACATTGGTAAACCCTTTGTTTCTGCTAATAGATACGGACAAAATGTCAGAATTCGAGTAGTTCTCACTCCTGATGGTAAGGTGCAGACTTTTCCAGAGTCTGAATAATTACAGCAGAATTCAGAACTCAGGATTCAGTAGCTTTTAAACTTAGGTACTGTACTTCATTTAGTTACAAACTGCTGTAAGTAGATAACAAAACATAAAGGACTGGTTAAACCAGTCCTTTATTATATTTATTAAATTTTTTTATTTAATAACGGGATTTTTTGCTTTTTGACTTTTGCTTTCTACGTCGCTTTTCAGCGGTAGATACTGCCTGTTCCACCGGATAGCCCACAACAGGAATTACCTGATATTTACGCTCTTCTTCTAACTTTTTCAGTTCAGTGTAATCAACCCAATGGATGCAATCAACTGGACAAGTATCAATTGCTTCTTGAACAACTTCTTCTGCGTCCCCGTCTTGGCGAATCACACGCGATCGCCCATAATCTGGTTCAATGTAAAAGGTGTTACGCGCTACATGAGCGCAATGCTTACAACCAATACAGGTGATTTCATCAACATAAACACCCTTTTGACGCAGCATACCACCCAATTCCGGTTCTAAACCAGAACGTTCTGGGGCATCCCGTAAAAAACCCCCTAATTCTGGTTCAAAACCGGAACGATTGTCTTCTTGTTCTTCCGGTGACGGCAGAAAATCAGCCATTACGCACTCCAGCGTTGTACTACCAGACGAATAGAGCCATCTTCATTTTTTTGCTGTTCCGCAACTTGAAAGCCAACACGAGCAGTTTCTTTCACAACTGTCTGGAAAGCATAGCGCTGGGTTACTTGACGCAAGAAACCATCCACAGACAAGTCTTGCTGCCAATATTGTAGATCGGCCACCAGTTCATATTCTTTGCCATTCCATCTAAAGCCGATGTCATAGCCATTTTCTTGTTCAATAGTCACTTCGGCAGGATGGGTTTGACCGCGATAGCCACGTACTTCGCGCGGGCCTGGTTTCCAATCTATACCCAATTCAGTCAGAGCATCTTTCAAGGAGTCAAGGTTACGGATTTGAGTCTTAATTTGGCTAAAGTGTGACATGGTGGTGTGAGTTAATTACACTAAACTACTGTGAAAACTTACCAATCGCTGTAGGTGGTTTGCGCGTTCGCCACATTAGATTGCTGTACCTTAGCGGCGAAAAATTCTGAGGTTGGCTCATGAGTGAGTACTTGCCCCAGCTGTGCCTCTATTGCCGCTGTAACTTCGGCGCAAGAAGCACCCACAATGCCAGTGACTTTCTCTTGTACCCGACCGTCTGGATAAATTATGAACTCTAATGTCTCCATGTGTTGGCCAACCACGATAGTACGCTTGAATTGTACTGCCTTAGCAGAAGGCTAAAAATATAGCCGTCGGAACATTTTTACTTAGATACAAACTTACCTTTTGTTAACTAATGTTCCATCTCTCAAAATATATATCTCAGAATCTTTACAAAAATTATTAATTTTATAAGTGCATACGTCTGTCATTAGTTAGTTTCTCTTAACCTCATAGATTAGTCAAGGTGACAATCGAGGTTGCAGTGTAAGTGTCTAAAGTCCTAAAAATCAAGCATTATCAGTGGTGTAGCTAGCTATGGTAGTTACAAAAATATAAAATTTATTGAAAAAATTTATCATTATTAGGATTAACCTATTCATTTAGGATTTCCCACGAGATAGTAGTTATCGGGACTTAGACATTTTTGAGGCAAAAACAAGCCTCAAACCCATGCAGGGTAAGTAAAATACACCAAAGGCTCAAAAATGCATGAAACCCACATATATCAAGAAACTAAGCTTAACGATGTCACAATTTCTCTGTATACACATTTAAGGGTTTTTGCTGGCTACTTTTTGTCTAAGTCCCATTAGTAATTTGCGATCGCCTGTTCGCCGCATTTCTATTCGCTGTACTACCAATCTTCTTAAGACAAAATGTGAACTTGGGTGTTACACAAAGATATGGTTCAAGACTGGTGTGTTTACAACTCACTCGGCAAACATCTCAGCCAAAGTATCGAGAACTGCTCTTTGCTCATGGTCGCTAATTTGGCCAAGTTGTTTGACTAATCGAGTTTTATCCACTGTGCGAATTTGATCGAGAACAATCTGCCCTTCTTTGCCTTGAAATTGACAAGCTATGCGTGTGGGATATGCCTGCCCCTTTGTAGTCATTGGAGCAACAATAACGGTAGCAATATGACGGTTCATTTCGTCTGGCGAAATCACTACACAGGGGCGCGTCTTCTGAATTTCACTGCCAATAGTGGGGTCGAGATTAACTAGGAAAACATCAAAACGTTTGACTACCATTCCCACTCGACCCGATCCCAATCTGTTGTGCTAAAGTCATCTAGCAGAACATCATCGTTTCGTTCTGCCATTTCTGCAAAAGCTTCGTCCCATCCAACCCGTAATTTTGGTGCTGCGCGAAGAATTAAGCGATCGCCATGAACTTCAATTTCCACCTCTGTGTGAATACCACTTTGCTCTAACAGAGGTTTGGGAATACGAACACCTTGGGAATTACCGATTTTTACAATTCGGGTTCTAATAGCTGCGCCCATATTTAGGTTACTTTAAAAAGGAATAGTAATTACATTGTGGGCACACGATCGTGAATCGTCAAGTGTAGCGAAAAGCCAGGCGATCGCTTTAAACTGTCGGGACAATGGCAAGATTATTTTTTTGTCTAACGTTGCTGCTCAAACCGATCTAAAATTTGATTGACAAATGTCTCACCGTCAATAGGTGCTGTATATTCGGAAACTGCGATCGCAGCATTAATTTTTTCTCGTACATCCTTCACCCATTCAGCCTCAGCGCGATCGTACTCATCCAGCAACCGTAGGGCGATTTCCAGCACTTCCTCTACAGATTGGTATTTCCCAGTTTCGAGCTTTTTTTAAATAAAGCGTTCTTGGTTAGGAGTGAGACTGATGCTCATAGGAAATTTCAATTCAGGATGTACATGAAAGTCAGTATTGACAGCACTCACGCTCATCCGACGCAGATGACCTTTGCCACTCAACCGACCATATTGTTACGATCCAGTGCAGCGCGGTTGTTAGACACATTCGCTACTAAACCCTAACAAGTTTCATTAGTGGTTCAAAAGAATATAGAGCTGGTCTTCTTCCAGATGGCTCTTCCAAGGTAGTAAGAAGATTTTTTTCCAGAAGTATCCTGGTAAATCTCGCAGCAGTAGCGGTCGGAATGCCACTATTTGCTGTAAATTTATTGTTCCTAAATACTGTATTCGTAAATACAAAATCAAGAGCATTAACACTCCATCTTGAAGACAAAATCTTTGAGAACACGGTTTTCATTTCTTCGTATAGATTTCGTATATTTTCTGCAATTTCAAGATTTCTAATTGCCTGTTGTTCAATTGCTTCAAGAAAGAATTTGCACCATTCTTCCCAGTCATTATTTTCAGAAACATTTCTCATTGCATCTATATATAAATCTTTGTGGTATTCCAGATATCCACTAATGTAAAAATGAGGCTCTGATATCGTACCGAAAGACCACAGCATTAATGTAATTAACATTCGACCTATACGTCCGTTTCCATCTTTAAACGGGTGTAGTGCTTCAAATTCAACATGAGTTATAGCAGTTTTAACCAATATCGGATGTGTACTTTGTTCAATATATTGAAATAGTTTATCTAATCCATCCTGTAGTTTTTCAGGACTAACTGGAATGAACAAAATGTTCTTCTTCAAGGTGTCGGCAATATAATTTTGCTCTTTTTTAAACTCACCTGGTGATTTTGATGCTCCTCGACCAAACCACAACAACCTTTCATGAATTGTTTTTATTAAAAATTGAGAGAGGGGATAGCCCTCTTTCATCATTTTCTGCACTGACTTTAGCGCTCTTTGATATAAAAGAGTTTCAATGACTTCTGATCTAACGTTTGGGGAAGCTTCTAATTTATCATCGTGATCTGCTTCATACTTTAGAATCTCATCCATCGTACTCACAGTCCCTTCCATTCTTGAGGATATAACTGCTTCTTGGTTCCTTAGAGGTGCTAATAGAATTTCACTGTTGTGCATGTTCTTTAACATCTGGTCATATCGAGCCACAGCATCAGTTGCTTTTACCAATGGCTCTATAAATTTCTCATAATCCAGGCTATTCGGTGGAAATTTATCGTAATGGTAGTTTACTGCATTATTTAGATTGAGCTCCATTGCTCTACAACCCCAGTTGCTTCAATTAGATGTTAATATTGAACAATATTTTTACATCAAAATCTTTAGCTGTCAATATTTGTTCAAAATTGAGAGACAAGAGGGCTAGACGTTAACGGATTTATCTCAAAAAACCTTGTCTATCATTTCTATTATCTTATGAGAGACAAGAGGGCTAGACGTTAACGGATTTATCTCAAAAAACCTTGTCTATCATTTCTATCTGCAAAAAGTCGATAAACTGTTAATTCTATTGCGTCTAACTATTAATTATACGGATATTTTCAGTATAATTTTTTTTGAGAATATACAAACACTCCAGCTATTAGCTAGTAATGGATCTATTAGGAGAATAAACCAGAATAATAACGGATAATTAATCCTTATAGCTTTTAGCTATTAGCCGTCAGCCACAAGCACGAAGCTGACATGGTAGATACTGAAGCCATTAGATTCAACTTAACTACTTGACTATGAATTCAGAACAAGTCAAAGGTTCTACTAATCTCTCACCAGCGATACGCATAGGAGTACTAGGTTTTGGTGGACTAGGACAAGCAGCTGCCAAAGTACTATCTCCTAAGCGGGAAATGATTTTAGTCGCAGCGGCAGATCAAAAAGGCTACGCTTACGCCACTGAAGGTTTGAATATTCAAGAATGCATTGCAACCTACCAGTCTCAAGGCTCGGTAGGTTATCTAGAGCCAGTCGGGACGTTAACAAATCGCAGTATTCAGGATTTAATCGAAACTAGTCATCCTGTGGATGGGTATTTCCTGGCTTTACCCAACTTACCTAATGACTTTATTCCCTCTGTTGCCAAGCAATTTATTCAATCCGGTTGGCGTGGGGTGCTAGTGGATGCAATTAAGCGCACCAGTGCCGTAGAACAACTATTGACAATGAAAGAGGAACTGCAAGCAGCAGGAATTACCTACATGACAGGATGCGGGGCGACACCAGGATTGTTAACCGCCGCCGCCGCTTTAGCCGCCCAAAGCTACGCCGAAATTCACAAGGTTGAAATTACCTTTGGTGTGGGGATCGCCAACTGGGAAGCTTACCGCGCTACTGTCCGTGAGGATATTGGGCATATGCCTGGTTACACAGTGGAAACTGCCAGGGCAATGACTGACGCGGAAGTAAAAGCATTACTAGATAAAACTAATGGCGTGTTGACCTTAGAAAATATGGAACACGCCGATGATGTAATGCTAGAGGTAGCAGGGATAGTAGGGCGCGATCGCGTTACTGTTGGTGGTGTAGTCGATACCCGCAATCCCAAAAAGCCCCTCAGCACCAACGTTAAAGTCACAGGGCGTACCTTTGAAGGTAAAATTTCCACCCATACCTTTACTTTAGGAGACGAAACCAGCATGGCAGCCAATGTTTGCGGCCCTGCCTTTGGCTATCTCAAAGCTGGTAGGCAATTGCACCAGCGCGGCATCTATGGCATATTCACCGCTGCTGAAATCATGCCCCAGTTTGTCAATTAAAAATTAAGAATGAAAAATTAAAAATGCTAGAGAAATTCTTCTTTTGGCATTTTTAATTTTTCATTGCTTTATGCTGATGGACTTTCTGGAGCGCAAGAGTCTATGAAATTATCTTCAATTAGTGATTGTGTTGTTTGAATAATAAATGGGAGTTCTGCTCCTATGAGACCTCGTTGAATGCGTTCTGAAGTTTCGTTAAAGACTACAAACAGAGGATATATAGTATTAGCTCCCTCACTTAAAATATGACTGTGGCGAGGAGGCATTAACCACTCATAATCTTTATCTAGCCACACCTGAGTTTGTCGCCAGCGTCCCAACAAATCGGAAAAATCTTCGTGAGGACGATGAATAAATACCAAGATTTCAACACCAGTTTTGATTTTCCACTCTGGGTCGCACATTAAAATTGCCACATCACAAGGTAAACAATTTGCCTGTGGATCTGTTGTCGCAGTGCTACGAAAGCGAACAATTGGCAAGGGAATGGCGATTACACTATCATCTGGACGGCGCAGACTGGGAATCATTTCCAAGTATGGTCGATGTTGCTTGAGTAAAGCGATCGCCGCTAAATTATTACTGTACTCTGCTAAACTCGCTTCATAGTAAGATTTTTGCACAGGCATGGTTGAAATTTAAAGTATGAAGTGTGAAGTATAAAATGTGAATAATCCAGGACGAAATATTAAACTTCATCCTTTTTTATCCCAACTTTTCAAACACCTTGAATAGAGGCAGATACATCGCTAGAATAATCGTGCCCACCATGCCCCCAAGAACCAAGATCATTATCGGTTCCAAAATACTGGTTAGTGCTTTTACTGCTTGCTCAACTTCATCTTCATAGAAATCGGCAATTTTCATCAACATGGCATCTAATTCCCCAGTTTCTTCGCCGATACTAATCATTTGAATTGCCATCGAAGGAAAAACTTTTTCTTTCTGCAAGGCAATACTAATCATGCCTCCTTGTTGAATTTCTAAACGTGCTGCATCTATGGCATTAGAAACCACTTGGTTTCCTGATGTATCCCGCACAATTTCCAAAGAAGTCAGAATGGGTACACCTGAGCGAGTTAAAGCACCGAAGGTTCGGCTAAAGCGAGCAACTGAAGATTTTTGAATTAAATCACCAAACAACGGCATTTTCAAGGACAAACGGTCAATAGTTTCCTTACCGACTCGGGTCTTGTAGTACTGCTTATAGGCAATTCCTACACCTATTAAAATGCCTACGATCGCTAAAGACCAATAACTTCTCAAAATTTCACTACAAGTCATCAAGAATTGAGTCAGAGCAGGTAATTCAGTTCCTAAATCTTTGAAAATGCCAGCAAAAATTGGAATGAGAAAAACTGTCATCCCGATAAAGATAGAGGTAGCTAAAAAACCCACAACAACTGGGTAAGCCAGAGCTGATTTAATTTGGTTTTGTAATCGAGCAACATCTTCTAATAACTTGGCTAAACGACTCAGTACTTCGTCTAATACACCGCCGACTTCACCAGCCTGAATCATACTGACATACAAACCATCAAAGCAGTCAGGATGCTTACGCATTGCATCTGAAAGGTTGACTCCACTTTGAACATCGTTGCTAATATCAATTAAGGCTTGTTTCATTTTTGGATTGGTACACTGATCGGATAGCACCCCCAAACCTCTAACAATTGCCACTCCAGCATTTACCAAGGTAGCAAGTTGACGAGAAAAAACTGCTTTTTCTTTAATCGGAACCTTGGCGAAGGAGTTCTGAAATTTTTTTAAATCAAAGCTTGCCTGAAAGCCTTGAGATTGTTTGAGTTCTTGGACTACAAAACCTTTATCTCTGAGGTTAGTACGGGCTTGTGCCAAGGATGCGGCACTAATTTTTTCTGTTCTAGATTGTCCTTTTGAATCCCGAACACGGGCAACAAATGTTGGCATGGGTTAATAAATACAAAGTTTAAAATGAGTAAATTGGTAATTTTAAAAGTTAGGAGTTAGGAATTCAAATCTCTAACTCATAACTCATAACTTTCCGATTAGCCACGACCAGTTTTAATCAAAGGTAAAGTTTAATGAACTTTGGCTGCCCCAACACCAGGTTTCGCAGCTCCTGGTGGTGTAGCAGTACCAATGAGGCGTTGAATTTCATCTGGCTTAGAAGTCTTAGACATCGCTGCTTCAAAGGAGATAGTTCCGGCTTTGTATAAATCAGCTAAAACTTTCTCTAGAGTTTGCATTCCCAATTTGCCACCAGTTTGAATAGCTGAGTAAATTTGAGATGTTTTGCCTTCTCGAATCAAGTTAGAAATAGCGGGAGTGACGATCAAAATTTCTTGAGCCATTACCCGACCATATTCACCTGGTTTGGGATTTTTCTTTGATACTAAGGTCTGACTAAAAACTGCTACCAGTGAGTTAGACAACTGCACTCTTACTTGTGTTTGTCTTTCATGGGGGAAAACGTCAATAATCCGGTCAACAGTTTGTGCAGCAGAACTGGTGTGTAGCGTACCAAATACTAAGTGTCCTGTTTCCGCTGCTGAAATCGCCAAAGAAATCGTTTCCAAATCTCGCATTTCCCCCACCAGAATAATATCTGGGTCTTCCCGTAGGGCTGCTTTCAAAGCATTAGCAAAGCTTTTAGTATCTTCACCCAATTGCCGCTGGTGGACTAAGCTTTTGATGGGTTCGTAAACAAATTCAATCGGGTCTTCCACCGTTAAAATATGCTCTGCTTTGGTGCGGTTAATTAAGTCGATCATTGCCGCTAGGGTAGTTGTCTTACCAGAACCAGTAGGGCCTGTAACCAAAATCAACCCTCTTGGCTTATCAGACATTTCCCGCACTACATCTGGCAGACCTAATTTTTCAAAGTTAGGAATTTTAGAACTTAATGCCCGCAAACAAGCGGCATAAGCACCACGCTCTTTATAGACATTGACTCGGAAGCGAGCTAAACCCTTTACACCATATGAACAATCCAATTCCCAGGTCTGTTCTAAGGTTTTACGCTGGGTATTGTTAAGCATACTAAAAATTAGTCTTTGACACTGATCGGCGGACATAGCCTCATCGCCGATGGGAGTGAGTTTACCACTGATGCGGAAGTAGGGAGGCAAACCTGCGGATAAATGCATATCTGAGCCACCCATTTCAATCAGTTGCTCCATCAAGTCTTCAATCATCAATTCCATAGTTCTACTTCCTTTTGTCAGTTGTTTTTGCTTTGTTACTGAACGCTGACTATTGACTAATCTTGAAACCGAGGTGTCATACAATAGGGACAATCCAGCCATTCTGGTTTTAATTCGGCACTACAAGTCCGACAAGTAAGACCGCTCTTGCGTTTGGCTTTTAACTCAGCTTCCAAACCTGTATCAGTAAAAGTCACTCGTTCTACTTCTTCAAGGGTGGTGGCACCTTGGCGCACTAAGTCTAAGCTGTAGGCCAGTAAGGTTTTCATGCCTTCTTCTACTGCTACTTCTTTGATGCGTTCTGTGGGTGCTTCTTGGTTAATTAGGGTTTGCAGGTTTTCGGTGATACGCATGACTTCATAAACACCACAACGTCCTCTGTAGCCAACGCCATTACATGTAGGGCAAACCTGATTTTTAGCTTTGGCTTCTGTAAATGCTTCTAATGTCAAGGTATTAGCTTTGTAGAAGGTTACTCCCACATCTTGAGAAGCAGATAGACCATAGCGAGCCAGTTCTTCAGTCGTGGGAGTATAGGGAATGCGGCAATCGGAACATACACGCCGCACCAAACGCTGTGCTAAAACGCCAATTAAGGAGCTAGAAACCATAAAAGGTTCAATGCCCATTTCTCCCAAACGAGCGATCGCTCCTGGGGCATCATTGGTATGTAAGGTAGTTAATACCAAGTGACCGGTCAAAGCAGCTTCAATGGCTGTTTTTGCTGTTTCTTTGTCTCGGGTTTCTCCCACTAGTAAGACATCTGGGTCTTGTCGCAAGAAAGCCCGCAAGGCAGTTGCAAAATCCAGCCCTTTTTCCCGAATTACCTGTACTTGAGTAATTCCTGGCAAACTGTACTCAATCGGGTCTTCTACGGTACTGATATTAATTCCAGGAGAGTTTTTTTCTGCCAGCGCTGAATACAACGAGGTTGTTTTACCAGAACCAGTCGGCCCTGTTACCAAAATCAGACCGAAAGGCTTGCTCACCATATCCTGGACAATCTGCAAAGTCTCCGGGTCAGTAATTAATTTATTTAATCCAAGTTGTGTGGAAGAGTTATCCAAAATCCGCAGCACTACCTTTTCCCCATAGCGACTGGGTAAGGTATTCACACGAAAATCTACCTTCCGTCCCTCAAATATTCGACGGATGCGTCCATCTTGAGGTAAACGCCGTTCTGCAATGTCTAGGTTGGAAATGATTTTAAATCTGGCTGTGACCGCAGGGATGATCTTTTTTGGTAGTTCGGGGAAGGCTTCACTCAGCACACCATCCTTCCGAAAACGAATGCGTAAATTTTCTTCCTGTGGTTCGATGTGAATATCAGAAACTTTCTCATGTAAAGCTTTAGCAAGAATTCTATTCACAAGGCTGATGACCGGGGCATCCTCCGCACCCTTCATTGCCGCCCCCAAGTCAGCCTCCATATCCTCAGGGGCATCTTCTAAATCGAGATTGCCAAGATTTTCTAAATCCTGATTGATATCTGTAAACTTTTCTTGTTCTAGGTGCTTTTGCCGTACAGCCAACTCATCCAAGTATTGGTTGATCAGCTGCTGATAATCTTCCTGTGCGATCACCATCCGCTGTAATGCCAATCCTTGTGGGCGCAAAATGCGGTTCAAGTCATCCGAAGCTTCTAGATTATCCGGAGCAACCATTGCCACTAAAACACATGGAGGGTTTTGGTCTTCGTTTTTTGATAGTGGCACTAAGCGATGACGACGACAGATATCGATGGGGATCAGGGTTTCAATCAGGTTCCCCACCATCGTGCTGCCAATGTTGTTGACTTCCGGATCGAGGAATTCAACACCGTAAAGTATTTTAAGTTCAAATAGCTGCTGTTTCTTATACTGCCTAAGGAACTCAGGTGATAGTTGTCGCCCAGTGATTGACTCCAGCACTTCCGTTAGGGGTCTGCCAGACTTGCGGCTTTCAATCAGCGCCTGCCTCATCTGTTCGGTATTGACATAGCCAGACTGTACTAGCTTGTTGCCAAAGGGCGAAAACTCTGTTCTTGTAGTTAGAGCGGTACTGCGCCGTTGTGGTGACGAGTGGGTCATAAGTGAGCAATGAGTAGGGAAAACCTCTGGTTAAAGTATTCCCAGGCTGGGGCACAGAATTTTCATTTACACTTAGCAAATTCATTGCAATCGTAGGATGAAGTGTAAAGGATGAAAGATAAAAAATGAAGTGTGAAGGGGGTGCAAGGGCGTAGTACCTGTACTGTGAAGTGTGAAGTATAAAATTTCAATCTTCACCCTTTTGCCTTGATATTTAGTCTTTCATCCCTACTCGTTCGGGTTAACCGCCCTTAGAGCGTCTGCGCTAAGGTGTTCACCATTTGTCACAATAAGAGGACGGTGGCATCATTTCCAGGAATATGTCGGCAAAAAAATCAGCTTCAGCTGCAAGCCTTGAATAGCAATGGTTGCAAGTTGTGGCAATTCACTGCCGTAAACAGCATCTGGGATGAGTAGACAATGATGGACGAAAATAAACAAATAAACAATACAAGCCAGCAATTGGGTGAACCAACAGAGGTAAAGCAAGTAATGATGAGCGACTCCCCAACCCAAATCAATTTCAACGAATCTGGCAGCGAGGTTACTGAGCAAGTGGCAGCCCCAAATAATGTGGGAGATACGACACTTACACCAGAAAATGGCATCGCTGCATCTGAGAAAACAGAAGCAGAAACAGCAGCTTTGACAGAATTGACTCAACAAATCGAGTCTCTCAAAGCGCAACTAGAAGAACGCAATACTCAATACATGCGGATTGCCGCAGATTTTGAGAATTACCGTAAACGTACTAGCAAAGAAAAAGAAGAACTAGACGCACAGGTGAAGCGGAACACGATTCTGGAATTGCTGCCAATAGTCGATAATTTTGAACGGGCACGATCGCACCTCAAGCCGCAATCTGAAGGTGAGATGACAATTCACAAAAGTTATCAAGGAGTTTACAAACAATTGGTAGATTCCTTGAAACGCTTAGGTGTAGCACCCATGCGTCCTGAAGGTCAAGAATTCGATCCCAACCTGCATGAGGCAGTAATGCGGGAACCTACGGATGAACATCCTGAAGGAACAGTGTTAGAAGAGTTAGTACGCGGATATTATTTGGGCGATCGCGTGCTGCGCCATGCCATGGTGAAGGTGGCTGCTCCCAAGGAAGACACACCACCTGCATCGGAAGATCGGGCGAGTCCAGCTGACAGTTAGGCTGTAGTTGCTCGCCTCATTGACCAAAAGTGCCTAGGTTCTAGCAAGGGCGAGCATCGCATATCTTCACAAGGATGAGGCTGTTGAGGTTTATCAAACTTTAGCAGCCTGCCTTTTGATACCAGCTCGTTCGTATGTAGAAAGCGGTTTTCTCAAAACCAGCCGACCCTAGGGCAACTTTCTGTGTTTCTACTGCAATAGCAGACTCACACAAGTTGTTGTGCGCTTTAGCCCGTACAAAAAGATAGCCCGCGAAATATCACGGCAGAAGCATTCAGTAAAAATACTGTACGTATGGGAAAAGTTATTGGGATCGACTTAGGCACAACTAACAGTTGCGTCGCAGTTTTGGAAGGTGGACAACCGATTGTAATCGCCAGTTCTGAAGGCGGACGAACCACTCCTAGTATTGTGGGATTTGGCAAGGGTGGCGATCGCTTGGTCGGTCAGCTGGCAAAGCGCCAAGCCGTAACTAATGCTGAGAACACAATTTACAGTATCAAGCGATTCATCGGTCGTCGCTGGGAGGATACTGACACCGAACGCGATCGCGTACCTTATAGCTGTGTCAAAGGTAGAGACGATACCGTTGATGTCCACATTCGCGGACGTAACTACACACCCCAAGAAATATCCGCCATGATCCTGCAAAAGCTCAAACAGGATGCGGAAAACTTCTTAGGTGAAGCCGTGACTCAGGCAGTAATTACCGTACCAGCATATTTCACAGATGCTCAAAGACAAGCAACTAAAGACGCTGGTACGATTGCTGGGCTAGAAGTCTTGCGGATTATCAACGAACCAACCGCTGCTGCTTTAGCCTTCGGGTTGGATAAGCAAGACCAAGAGCAGTTAATTTTAGTCTTTGACTTGGGAGGCGGTACCTTCGACGTATCTATCTTGCAACTGGGGGATGGAGTTTTTGAAGTTAAGGCCACTTGCGGCAACAACCAACTGGGTGGAGACGACTTTGACAACTGTATCGTTCGTTGGATGATTGAACGCTTCCAGCAACAAGATAAAATTGACCTTTCTCAAGATAAAATGGCGCTGCAACGCCTACGCGAGGCGGCAGAAAAGGCTAAAATTGAACTCTCCAACATGGCGAATACCTCCATCAACTTGCCATTCATCACTGCCGATGAAACAGGACCGAAGCACATGGAGATGGAACTCAGTCGCTCTAAATTTGAAGACCTGGCAGCACAGTTAATCGAAGCTACCATCGAACCGATGATCCAGGCGTTGAAGGATGCAGACCTGAAACCACAAGATATAGATCGGATTATTTTGGTGGGTGGCTCGACTCGGATTCCCGCAGTCCAAAACGCCCTCATCAAGTTTTTTAATGGTAAAGCCCCCGATCGCTCTGTTAATCCTGACGAAGCAGTAGCATTGGGAGCTGCTATTCAAGCTGGAGTACTAGGTGGTGAAGTTGATAATCTTCTTCTGTTAGATGTCACCCCGTTATCCTTGGGAATTGAAACTTTGGGAGAAGTGTTCACCAAAATTATTGAACGTAACACTACAATTCCTACCAGCAAGTCCCAAGTGTTTTCCACAGCAGTTGATGGGCAAACCTCAGTGGAAATTCACGTTCTCCAGGGTGAACGAGCAATGGCAAGGGATAATAAGAGTCTCGGCAAGTTTCTCTTGGCAGGAATTCCCCCTGCTCCCCGTGGCGTACCACAAATAGAAGTATCTTTTGAAATCGATGTCAACGGTATCCTCAAGGTTGGTGCTCAAGACAAAGGCACAGGTAGGGAGCAAAGTATTCGGATTACTAATACGGGTGGCTTGAGTACTAATGAAGTAGAACGAATGCGGCAAGAGGCAGAAGTCTTTGCTGAAGACGACAGAAGACGCAAAGAATTGGTGGAACTCAAAAACCAAGCAGATAATCTTTTGGCTAGCTATGAATCTACCTTGAAGGATAATGCCAACTTGATTGGCGAGCAGATGAAAGCTTTGGCTCAGGAAAAAGTCACACAACTCCGAGCTGTCATGAATAATCCTGGAATTTCCCTCCAGGAATTTCGCGCCTGCTTGGATGACTTCCAACAAAATCTGTTTGCAATTGGTGCAGATGTTTACAATCGAGCTAACGATCAAAACAGTGATGAGGTTGAAGAGGTTTCAGATAGTCAGTTGCCTTCAGACTTGGATCGTCACATGAATGGAACGCTAATACCACAATTCAACTTTGATTTTGATGATGAAAACACTGCACAGGCTGATTACGAGGCGATAGATTAGAGATTAGGGATTGGGTATTGGGTATTGGGGATGAGGGATTAAAAAAATTATTTCCTAATTACCCAATCTCCATTGTCCCTAATTCCCAGAGAGAACCCCGAGTTTCCCAGTCCCTAAGTTTGCTAGATTGTAGAAGCAAATTGGTGTGAACTAAATTGTGTCCAAATACAAAAGCGATCAAATGCATATGGGGGGTTTTCCACACCTGATGGTGCGGCTAGCCCCTCTAGTTCATAAGGGGGGTTTTCCCATTCTACGTAGCACAATTGTAAAAGAGACAGGCTCAGGTAGAGATAAATCTAACGGTCTGCTTCCTCTACTGCTAAATTGGGTAGCTTTTTTCGTCTTTGATGGGAAAGCACCTGTTCCTAAAAACTAACTAGTGATTTTTGTAAAAGGTAAAAGGTAAAAGGTAAAATCAATTATTAATAAAAATTAACTTTTGCCTCCTGCCTTCTGCCCTACCCTTCTCCTAACGGAGACGCTACGCGTAGCTTGCTTCCCCGTTGGGGTACGGGAACGCTAAGAGCGAATGGGTGACGCTCGGTCGCGTCGTAGCGTCTCCCCTTGGGAGAAGACTCGCGTTTCGCTGCGCTAACGCTCTTAGCGTCTCCCCTTGGGAGAGGACTCGCGTTTCGCTGCGCTAACGGCAGTTCCTCTACTTGGGATCTTCCCAAAACGGACTGCCTCACCGCCAAGACGGGGGCTACCTCACCGCACTGCTTCACCTCCTGCTTTCTGCCTTCTGCTTTCTTCCTTCTAACTTTTACCTTTGTTATATGGCCCGCGACTACTACGAAATTCTGGGTGTCTCTCGTGACGCCGACAAAGAAGAAATCAAACAAGCCTATCGCCGTTTAGCCCGGAAGTATCACCCAGATGTCAACAAAGAACCGGGGGCGGAGGAACGCTTTAAGGAAATTAACCGCGCTTATGAAGTACTTTCCGAGCCAGAAACTCGAGAGCGTTACAACCGTTTTGGTGAAGCAGGTGTCTCTGGTGGTGCTGGTGTCGGCTTTCAAGATATGGGTGACATGGGTGGTTTTGCCGATATTTTTGAAAGCATTTTCAGTGGCTTTGCTGGTGGCGGCGTGGGTGGTCAAACGCAAAGACGGCGCAGCGGACCGGTGCGGGGCGATGACTTACGGCTAGATCTGAAGTTAGATTTTCGAGAAGCGGTATTTGGTGGTGAAAAAGAAATTCGGATTTCGCATCTCGAAACTTGTGAAGTCTGTAGCGGATCTGGTGCTAAACCAGGAACTCGCCCTCGGACTTGTGCAACTTGTAGTGGTTCGGGTCAAGTACGTCGTGTCACCAGAACGCCTTTTGGTAGCTTTACCCAAGTCTCCACTTGTCCCACCTGCAACAGCACGGGAATGGTAATTGAAGACAAATGTGATTCTTGTGATGGTAAGGGTACAAATCAAGTCACCAAGAAACTCAAAATTACTATTCCAGCCGGGGTAGACAATGGTACCCGTTTGCGGATATCCCAAGAAGGAGATGCAGGTCAACGTGGTGGTCCTCCTGGGGATTTGTACGTTTACTTGTTCGTAAATGAGGATGAAGAATTCCAAAGAGATGGCATCAACGTTCTTTCAGAAATTCAAGTTAGCTACTTACAAGCGATTTTAGGCTGCCGTCTGGAAGTCAACACAGTAGATGGGCCAGTAGAACTGATTATTCCAGCTGGAACCCAGCCAAATACGGTTATGAAGTTAGAAAATCGCGGTGTACCTCGTTTGGGAAATCCTGTTAGTCGAGGCGATCATCTGCTAACGGTATTAATTGATATTCCGACCAAAGTGACCCCAGAGGAGAGAGAACTGCTGGAGAAGCTGGCTAAAATTAAGGGAGACCGTACTGGTAAAGGTGGTCTAGAAGGATTCTTGGGAAATCTATTTAAGTGATGAGTCTATCTTCCTTATCAACTCCCGATGCTCAACTCGATTTGCGCGGCACCCCTTGCCCGATCAATTTTGTTCGGACAAAACTACGTCTGGAACAAATGTCGCCGGGAAGTTTGCTGGAAGTTTGGCTAGATACCGGAGAACCAATTGAGCAGGTTCCTGATAGCCTCACAATGGCAGGTTATCAAGTAGAACAAATTATAGACTGCACTGGCTATTTTTCCCTGTTAGTCCGCCGTCCTGTGACTGCCTAATGAAAGGGGAAGTTATTTCTACTACCGGACAGTTAGTCGGTACGGTACTAGCTGTACAAGCAAATTTTTATCGAGTACAGCTGGATTTAGAAGACACGGAGACACAGGGACGCGGAGACACGGAGAGTTTTTTCTCCGCGTCCCCGCGTCTCACCATTTCCGTTTCTTCCACTCCCCCTATCCTCCTCTGTACCCGCAGAACACGCTTAAAAAAAATTGGGCAACAGGTGATGGTAGGCGATCGCGTAGTCGTGGAAGAGCCAGATTGGGCTGGAGGACGAGGAGCAATCGCTGATGTCTTAGCTCGTCAAACTGAGCTAGATCGTCCACCAATCGCTAATGCCAACCAAATCTTACTAGTATTTGCTGTCGCTGACCCACCGTTAGAACCTTATCAACTCAGTCGATTTCTAGTTAAGGCTGAGTCTACTGATTTAGATGTGCTTTTATGCTTGAATAAAAGCGATTTAGTCTCACCAGAGGAACAACAACAAATCAACGATCGCCTTTTAGCTTGGGGCTATCAACCGTTATTTATCAGCGTCAAAAATCAGATAAATATCGACCAAGCAGCTAAACATTTGAGCAATAAAATTACTGTAATTGCTGGCCCTTCTGGTGTGGGTAAATCTAGCCTAATTAATGCGCTGATTCCCAACACTAACCTGCGAGTGGGTGAAGTTTCCGGCAAACTAGCTCGTGGTCGCCACACTACTCGCCATGTAGAATTATTTGAATTACCAAGTGGTGGGTTGCTGGCAGATACTCCTGGCTTTAATCAACCTGACCTAGATTGTCCACCTGAAGAATTAGTACATTATTTTCCAGAAGTCAGAGAACGGTTAGCAGGTACTAACTGTCGATTTAGTGATTGTCTGCATCGAGATGAACCTGATTGTGCAGTGCGGGGAAACTGGGAACGTTATCAACATTATTTAGAATTTTTGGATGAAGCGATCGCTCGTCAAACTCAGCTTAATCAACAAGCCGATCCTGAATCTACTCTGAAGTTAAAAACCAAAGGCAAAGGGCAGAGTCAATACGAACCCAAGCTGGAAAGTAAAAAATATCGCCGTCTTTCTCGGCGGACTCAACTGCAAGCATTGCAAGATTTGTATCAGAACGAGGAATAGGGATTGGGGAACTCGGTACCTCTTTTGGGGATTGGTAAGTGAGGAACAGTTTTACCAATGCCCAATCTTTTAAAAACAAACATTTTCCGGTGTGGAAAGGTATTGTATTGGGAAAAAATCACGAAATACTATAACGATCCCGATAAAGTCTTAAAATATTGTTAATTTCGGCCACACTCCTCGACCTTCAACTTACAAGTACCACCCCAGAATCATTATGGCTATTGGCTACGTCGCGCTTGTACTCCACGCACACCTGCCCTTCGTTCGTCACCCAGAAAGTGACTATGTGTTGGAGGAGGAATGGCTCTATGAAGCCATTACTGAAACCTACATTCCTTTATTGAAAGTATTTGAAGGCTTAAAGCGAGACGGCATCGACTTTAAAATCACGATGAGTATGACACCACCTTTAGTGTCAATGCTCCGCGATCCACTGCTACAAGAACGCTATGACGCACACTTAGGTCAACTAGAAGAACTTATAGAACTGGAGGCTGAGCGTAATGTCCACAATGGCCATATTCGTTATTTAGCTGAGCATTACGCTACTGAGTTTAACGAAGCACGTCAGATATGGGAAAGCTACAAAGGTGATTTGGTAACAGCTTTTAAGCAGTTCCAAGACTCCAATAACCTAGAAATCATCACTTGCGGTGCTACTCACGGCTATTTACCGCTGATGAAAATGTATCCGCAGGCTGTGTGGGCACAGATTCAGGTAGCTTGCGAACACTACGAGCAAACCTTTGGAAAAGCGCCCAGAGGCATTTGGTTACCGGAATGCGCCTACTATGAAGGTGTAGAGCGAATGCTGGCAGATGCTGGCTTGCGCTACTTCCTTACCGATGGGCATGGTATCCTTTATGCCCGTCCCCGTCCGCGCTTTGGCACATACGCACCGATTTTTACAGAAACTGGTGTCGCCGCTTTTGGTCGAGATCATGAATCTTCCCAGCAGGTATGGTCTTCTGAAGTGGGATATCCTGGTGCAGCCGAATATCGGGAATTTTACAAAGATTTGGGCTGGGAAGCTGAATATGATTACATCAAGCCTTATATCATGCCTAATGGTCAGCGGAAAAATACGGGGATTAAGTATCACAAAATTACTGGACGTGGCTTAGGGCTTTCAGATAAGGCACTCTACGATCCTTATTGGGCGCGGGAAAAGGCTGCCGAACACGCTGCTAACTTCATGTATAATCGGGAGCGACAAGCTGAACACCTCCATGGTATAATGCAACGTCCACCGATTATTGTTTCACCCTACGACGCAGAATTATTTGGGCATTGGTGGTATGAAGGTCCTTGGTTCATTGATTACCTGTTCCGCAAATCATGGTATGACCAAGGAACTTATGCGATGACCCATTTAGCAGATTATTTACGGGCAGAACCGACACAGCAAGTTTGCCGTCCTTCCCAATCGAGTTGGGGTTATAAAGGATTCCATGAGTATTGGTTGAATGAAACGAATGCTTGGGTTTACCCGCATTTGCACAAAGCAGCAGAACGCATGATTGAGATATCGCACTTGGAACCAGAAGATGAATTGCAGTGGCGAGCGCTTAACCAAGCAGCACGGGAACTACTATTAGCGCAATCTTCTGACTGGGCGTTTATTATGCGGACAGGAACAATGGTGCCTTATGCAGTGCGACGGACGCGATCGCACCTCATGCGGTTTAACAAGCTCTACGAAGACGTGAAAATCGGTAAAATCGACAGCGGTTGGCTAGAAAAAGTAGAGTTAATGGATAATATCTTCCCTGAAATCAACTACCGCGTTTACCGTCCTTTGTAATCACAATAAAGATTTCGGCACACCCTCCAAAAAGCAAAACCCCTAGTCTTGCTACTGGGGGTTGTTTTTATCGACATACTAGCAAGTGACCTTTACTACTATTATTGATAATATAAATAAAATGCATTTTTCCGCTTTAGTTTTAATACCACCAGATACAAATAATATAAAAGCAAAAGTGGAAGAAATACTTCATCCATATTACTCAGAACTAGAGGTTGAACCATACAAAGAATATTTAACTGAAGACAAAATTACAGAAGAAATAGAGTATTTAGCAACTCTTACCCCAGAAGAGATTAAAAAAATAGCAGCAGATTGGGAAATTCCTAGTCATGATTTAACGACTCTAGCCAAAATGGAACTAGGAAATAAACTAGGTTGGTTTGAAGAAGAGGCAGATGGAATTGACTCAATCGGTTTATATAAAATGACAACCATTAATCCTCAAGGCAAATGGGATTATTATCGCTTTATAGAAACAGAGCCTTTAGATTCAGGAACAGCCATAACTTATCCTTGTAGAGTTGCTGATTTACCTAAAGTAGTACCTTATGCAATTGTCACTCCTAACGGGAGATGGCATGAATTAGGAGAAATGGCAGGTATACAAGCCTTTTTAAGGGAACTTCATGGAGATATAACAGTTAGTGAAGAGGAAATTTTATGGCAAAATAAAATATCGGAAGTTATTAAATATTATTCAGATTATATTTGTGTTGCTTTAAGATGCCATATTTAAATTATTAAATTATAAAAATACAAAAGTATTTAGTGTAATTTCATTTTAAAAACTTAGGTAATATCATTAAAATTATAAATAATTAACAGTAAAATAATAAGCTAACAAGCTGCGTAATCAAAAAAGCGATCGCTCCCCATACCCACCTGTGAAATACTATCAACAACAACCAAACGCTTTCCCCAGCGATTATCTAAATAATTTGTGGGGAGAAATCCAAGCTTGTCCTTACTTTGCTATCAACAACCTCAACCGCGATTTTATCGGTACTAAGGGATTTTCTCTGGCATTCCAACGATCGCACTTAGCACAAGTCGAGCAGCAGTTTCCCTACTTCAAGCCTTATCTGGATTTAGCTCTCCAGACTAACTGTAACGCTTTTTACCTCAATCCTTTACAGCTAAAGGAAGGCTCCCGCGTCGATCCGCATATCGATCGCTCTCTGCGTTCCTACTGCAAAACCATTGAGCCGCCTTTACTTGTCAGTGTCCTCTATGTGCGAGTACCTCCCAACCTGGAGGGAGGAGAACTCGTATTGCGATCGCACAAACGTCAACTTGGGCAGATTAAGCCTCAGGTGAATACTTTACTTTATTTTCAGGGTGATTTAACCCACTCTGTCAATGCTGTGAAAACCCCAGGAAATCGCCTGAGTTTAGTTTGTGAACAGTATAGTTTGAGCGAGGCTGAACTCCAAGAAATCCCAACATTTACAGTAGAGTCAAGAGCAGTTCAGTCTCCGAAAAAGCAAAGAAAGTATGCCTAATAGCCTGGTTCTTCACCTGCTTCCTAATCCACAAAATCGAACTTTTAGCAAGCAATTCAGATTGATGGAAAAGATGTGAGCCAGCCAAATTGAATAGCGGTATCAACAGCGATCGCAGCTATTGCAAACCATAGTACACTTTCACCAGCTAGCACTACACAAGGTAAAATATCGGCATTCCAACCAACTTCTATCTGAGTTAATCCCCGTACAAAGCCAAAGGCCAGCACACCACCAGCTTTGAGTTGAGGATTTTTATCTGAGCGGATGATATAGCGATAAGTGACACCAAACAGCAAACCGCAAATAGCTGCGATCGCTCCACTCACGCACCAGTGCCAATCAAAATCAATTTGTAGAGAGGCGAGTCTGGGAAAATACTTTGCCAAAACTAAAGTGTTTATAAGACTGGCGATCGCGAAAGCAAAACATAAAGAAAAACCCCCAACCAATCCAGCTTTCAGAGATTCTAAGCGTTCAGCCATGAGTTGACGATCTGAAATTCCGTTCATTTTATACCGTTTTTTTTTGAAGCTGCGCCAAACTCTCTTAATCTCTCATTTCTTGGCATTCTTGGCGGTTCGTTATTTTTATATATTCGGAATTTCGATCGTAAATTCGGTTCCCATACCTGGCTGAGACTTGACTTTTAATATGCCATTATGTTTTTCCACGATAATTTGATGAGCGATAGACAAGCCAAGTCCAGTGCCTTTACCAACGGGTTTTGTAGTAAATAAAGGCTCAAACAACCGATGTTTAACTCGTTCGGGAATACCCATCCCATTGTCAGCAATCCGAATTACAATCCATTGTTCAGAATTTATTTCTGTTGCAATTTTAATCTGAGGAATTCCATTGTTCATTTTGCCTTGCATTATGGCTTCATCCATGGCATCAATTGCGTTTGCCAAAATGTTCATAAATACTTGATTCATCTGCCCGATATAACAGTTTACCAGTGGCAATTTTTCATAACACCTAATAACTTCAATACCGGGGCGACCGCCATTAGCTTTGAGGCGATGTTGCAAAACCATCAACGTACTATCTAGCCCTAGGTGCAAATCCGCAGGTAGTTTGGCATCAATATCTGAGCGAGAGAAGCTACGTAGTGAAGTAGAAAGGTGCTGAATTCTTTCCGTTCCGAGTTTGAGTGAATTCAAGATTTTTGGCAAATCTTCGAGAACAAAATTGAGATCCAAGTCTTCAATAGCAGTCATAATTTGGGCTGTTGGGTTGGGATAATTTTGTTGATAGAGTTGAAGAATATAAGTTACTCCTGCAAGGTATTCTTGCAAAGGTGGAATATTACTACTGATAAAGGTAATGGGGTTATTGAGTTCATGTGCAATGCCAGCGATTAACTCTCCCAGTGTTGATAATTTCTCTTGCTGCACTAGTTGGACTTGAGCATTTTGCAAAGCAGTAGTGCGATCGCGAACTTGTTCTTCCAAGGATTCAGTCAGTTGTTTAAGTTGTAAATGCACGCGGACTCTGGCAATGACTTCCTCATGAGCAAACGGTTTGGGGATATAGTCTACTGCACCCAGAAAAAATCCTTTTGTTTTGCTTTCCGTATCCGCTAAGGCTGTGGTGAAAATAATCGGAATGTTTTCGGTAAGAGGGTTGGCTTTGAGGCGACGACAAGTTTCAAATCCGCTAATACCTGGCATTTGTACATCCAGCAAAATCAACTCTGGTTGATTGCGTTCGGCTTGAGCGATCGCACTTTCTCCATCAACTGCAACACGGAAACGAAACCCCTCACTATTGAGTGCTTCGCACAGAACAGATAAATTTGTGGGATTATCATCCACAATCAAAATAAATCCAGATTTTTCGGTCTTACTCATGATGGATTGTTCAATAAAAGAATTCAGTAGTCAGTAGTCAGAATTCAGAATGGAATTAGCATAACTAGTTAGTAACTTACTAACTTCCTCAAGTTGAAGGATTAATTCTGATGTATCACAATATCCAAGATCGTTTGAAAGAATTAGATAGTAGCGACATTCTTCTAAAGAACCTTGTGATATGTTCAAAAATCGTGCTTTATCTGCTGTCCCCTTTTCTTAAATCCTTCTGCTATATTTGCTGGAATCAAAATTGCTGCTCTTCTAAACTGAGATGTTAATCCATATATTTCAGATTTAGAAAATTGATCAGTAAATTGGTATACTGATAAAATAAATCGATGTGCTTTTTGCCAAACTATCAAGTCTTCAAATGTTTTTGCAGGTTGTCTCATTGATTCTGACCTCTGAATTCTGACTCCTGAATTCCGACAATAAAAGTTTCCAAGCGTTTGAGTTGAAAATTGCTAGCAAGCTGCATAATTTGCTGAGCAAAAGTGCTTAGCTGTTCATCAGATGCTGAAAGTTGCTGAGCCATTTCTATAATTATTTGAATATCGCCGTCTTGTGTCAGTTCGAGTAACTGTTGTAAAACTTCGTTAGCAGGATAAATCATCTCAACTGGATTATCCATACCATCTACATCGGTTTTTATGATTGCGTCAGCCTTGCCGTCAAAAATCCATTTTAGTTGCAAAAATTGTCGTAGCAGTTCCAGCAGCGTTTCCGCTTCTACAGGCTTTGGTAGAAATGCATCTGCACCTACATCGATACTCTTATATTGGTCAGTGGCAAACACACTCGCTGACGAAGCGATGATAGAAATCTCTTTAAATGGGGAAGACTGACGCAAACGTGTGATGAACCCAAATCCATCTAATATAGGCATTACTAAATCGGTGATAATCAAGTCTGGTTTGTGGGCTAGAGCTTGTTCCCATCCTTCTTTACCCTGACTAGCTTCTACGACAGTAAACCCGACTGGCTCTAGTAAATTTACAATTACCGAACGGTTTTCCCATTTGTCATCTGCAATCAAAATAGTGCGCCTTGGCCCTTCATAACCAATAATGGTTCCCTGTTCAACTACTCTTGAAACCTTTGCCCACTCTTTAGATTCTGATAATTGCACTTCAAACCAGAAAGTGCAGCCGTTACCAAATTCACTTTGTACTTGAATTTGACCACCCATCAACAAAACAATTTGTTGGCTGATAGCTAATCCCAAACCTGTACCTTCAGTTTGTCGTTTCTGATTTCCTACTTGCTCAAAGGGCAAGAAGATTTTCTCGACTTGCTCAGGGGTGATACCGGTACCAGTGTCTATTACCTCAAAGCGGATTTTGTATGTCATTTTTTCATGGTCATTTAATTCTTGACTTATGACCTTGACCTTGAAAGTAACGCTGCCTTGATGAGTAAATTTAATGGCATTACTAAGCAAGTTAATCAACACTTGCCGCAAGCGTTTTTCATCAGCATGAATGCCTGTTGGCAAATCAGGATCGAGTTGGACATAAAAGGCAATGACTTTTTGTTCTGCGCGGATGCGGCATATTTCAATTACACTATCGATAAATGCAGGCAAGTAGAAATCAACACAATGCAATTCCAACTTTCGGGCTTCTATTTTAGATAGATCCAAGACATCATTAATCAGAGTTAATAGATGGGAACCACATTGGTAAATGACACCAACTCCTTTACGTCCTTTTTCAGTTAAAGCTTCTGTGCGTTGGAGGATTTGAGTGTAGCCGAGGATACCGTTAAGGGGTGTACGTAGCTCATGACTCATATTGGCAAGGAATTCACTCTTGGCCTCGCTGGAGTTTTTGGCAACTTCCTCTGCTTGGCGTAATTCTTGCTCGATGCGCTTGCGCTCTACAATTTCCGTTGAAAGCACTCGATTGATAGCTTCTAACTGGGCAGGACTGGGTAGTGTCAGAGCTTGAGGCATGAGAGAAATTAACGCAAATGCCGTATAAATTGAAATAATCGCAGTTAAAGCTTTTAAACCACCTGAAATCCAGTAATCTGGATGCCAGAGTGTCCAAATTTCTATCAAGTGTCCAGTACCGCAGGCAATAATAAAAGCACCAAATAATAGAAAGACTCCGTTGAAAGGAACATCTTTGCGCTGGGAAATAAAGTAGATCAGTAGAAAAGGAATCGAATAATACGCGAGGGCGATGGTGGCATCAGAAATAATGTGCAGCCAAACTAGTCCAGCTTTCCAGAGATAACAATGTCCGTGGGGAATAAAACCGATTGAGTGGAAAGGATAGTTGAAAGTCAACATGATGCTAGAGGTTACTAGATTTGAAATATCCGTAACCGTTAGTATTCCCATCTGTGCGAGTAGTGAAGCGCGATCGCAATTTTTTTTACAGTTGTCTCTATTGTTCGAGAGAAGATGATGCCTTGTTTGCGATCCCTGCTTTCCCAGTATGATAAATATTAGAAACGTTTTGTAATTGTTCTAAAAATTAAGACTATGGCGATTTTGACACTAGGTTGGGTATCACTCTTGGTCGTGTTTACTTGGTCAATTGCAATGGTAGTTTGGGGACGCAACGGATTGTAGAGGAATTGTGGAAAGTCCATTCCTGAGTATTTTGGCTTTAGTTGCTTTTGTGCTGCTAGTAGCGGTTACTGGCGGCATTGGATATCTGACGCTGGCAGATTGGCGCGATCGCCGTCGCCGAGAACAAGAAAAACGCGAACTCCGACGTACATCTCCCAAGCGGCGATAATTTGTTTGTGGTTGCACAATATTTTTGTAGGGACAGGATAAGGGAACTTTCACAAAGAAATTACTCTGTGCCATTGTTTTTTGACTGTTAACGGTCAAAAATCAAATATTGGCTAGTGGTATTTTTTGATTTGGAAGTCTCTGATATCGTGTCCCTACACTGTTTTATCTACATACATAGGAAATAACTGTTACCTTTTCCATTGCTAGGGGAATCATAAGATTGAAGACTTTCAATATTTAAAGTTCCACTGAGAATGGAAAACTCTTCTAGTCCCCAACTTATACAAACAACTCCAGACCAACAAGAATATAAGCTAGATACAACATGTTACCAGCATCAGGGCGAGCAACAAAAAGCTTTATCTAGAGTAATTGCTCATATTCGTCAATCTCTTGATACTGACACCATATTTAAAATTACCGTCACTGAAGTGCGACAACTGCTGAACACTGACCGAGTTGGAGTGTTTCGTTTTTATCCTGAGTTGGAATGGGAAGGAGAATTTCTCTACGAGGATGTGGGAGTAGGATGGGGTTCAGCACTAACAGCCAAACTACGCGACCACTGCTTTGCTGCGGAGTTTGCCGGACTATATCAGCAAGGTCGGATTAAAGTAATGGCTGATATCTACGAAGCTGGTGTGAGTGATTGCCATGTCCAGATTTTAGAAAGATTCCAAGTACGTGCCAATATAGCTGCCCCCCTGATGAAAGGTAAAGATTTATGGGGATTGCTGTGCATTCATCAGTGTAGTAGTCCTCGGCAATGGGAAGCATCAGAAATTGAGTTTGTGCAACTAATTGCCGAACATCTAGGAGTTGCATTGCAGCAAGCAGATTACCTAGAACAGGTACAAATACAATCGGCACAACTAGCACAAGCAAAAGCGAGAGAAAAAGTAGCAGAATGGCAGAAAACCATAGCTATAACTATTGAGAAAATTCGCCAGTCTCTCGACTTGGAAAGCATTTTCCGCACAAGCACCGCAGAAATTCGCCAACTACTACATGCTGACCGCGTAGCTATTTATCGCTTCAATCCAGATTGGAGTGGTGAATTCGTGTTTGAATCAGTAGCAGAGGGTTGGTCTTCCCTCATGTATGAGCAGTTACGACAACCGCAATTGTGTGAAAATGTCAGCGAGTGTAGTGTCAAAGATTTAGCCCAAAGCCCAATTGTAGATACTTATTTACAAGCTACAGGAGGCAGTGTCTTTACTAGGGGCGAAGTATACCGTGTTTGTAATGATATTTACAATGCTGGTTTTAGCGATTGCTACATTAAAATTTTAGAGATTTATCAAGCAAAAGCTTATGTAATCATCGCTATTTACCACGGTCAAAAGCTCTGGGGCTTACTAGCAGTCTACCAGAACACCGGACAACGCCATTGGCAAGAAGATGAGGTGTACTTGCTCACCCAAGTTAGCACCCAGCTCGGTGTAGCTTTGCAGCAGGCAGAATTCTTACAACAAATGCAGAGCCAAGCAGCTGAACTCAGCAAAGCCGCAGAACGGCAAAGAGGACTGGCGAACACGGTAGAGAAAATTCGTCAGTCTCTTGACATTGACACTATCTTTAAAACCACTACTCAAGAAGTCCGACGACTATTGGAAGTAGAACGAGTAGCAATTTATCGTTTCTATCCTGATTGGAGTGGTGAATTTGTCGCCGATTCCATTGTTGATGGTTGGACACCGATAGTTAAGTCGCAGCCTGTTACAGAACGCGTCCTTTTGCAAGGAACACAAGCAGGTAAGTATGCGCGTAATGAAGTTTTTGTACCGATTCGTCAGGGCGAGAATTTGTGGGGATTGTTAGTAGCTTATCAAAACTCTCAACCCCGTTATTGGCAAGATGATGAAATCAATTTGCTAGCACAAGTTGGCGTACAACTGGGGGTAGCATTACAGCAAGCAGAGACTTTGAAACAAGTACAAGTGCAAGCCGAGCAATTAGCTAAAGCAGCAGAACGAGAACGTAAAGCCACACAAAGACAGAAGACGTTAGCTGCAACGGTAGAAAAAATTCGCCAGTCTCTTGACTTGAAAACAATCTTTGCCACTAGTACTCAAGAAGTCCGGCGACTATTAGAAGTTGACCGAGTCACCATCTATCGCTTCGGTTCTGATTGGAGTGGTGAATTTGTGGCTGAGTCATTAGCTCAGGGTTTGAAACAAGTGCGAGAACTTGTACCTGTAATTGCAGATGATTACTTGCAAAACACCCAAGGAGGAGACTTTGCTAATGGCAAGATTCTGGTTATAGAAGACATTTACAACACCAATTCTTCTATTCGTCATACTGCTTTGCTCGCATTAATGGAAGCTAGAGCATGTATGATTGTGCCGATTTTTCAGGGTGAGAAACTCTGGGGATTACTTGCAGCGTATCAAAATACCGAACCTCGTCATTGGCAAGAGGATGAAGTCGATTTATTGGTACAAATTGGTACTCAATTAGGAGTAGGACTCCAGCAAGCAGAATTGCTCGAACAGACTCAGCGTCAAAAGGAAGAACTCACCCAGACTATCAAAGAATTACAGCATACTCAAAGCCAGTTGATTCAAAGTGAGAAGATGGCTGGCTTAGGACAGTTGGTGGCTGGGATAGCACATGAAATTAATAACCCAATTAGTTTTATCTACGGTAATATCACTTATGTGACTGAACATACCGAAAATTTATTTAAGTTTCTGCGCCTTTACCAAAAAAACTATCCCAGACCAAAAGCGGAAATCCAAACACAAGCAGCAGAACTCGATTTAGATTTCATTGCTGATGACTTGCCCAAAATTCTAACTTCAATGATGATGGGGGCAGAACGCATCTCGCAATTGGTTTTGTCATTACGCACTTTTGCTCGACTTGACGAAGCAGAAATGAAGCCTGTTGACCTTCATGAAGGTATCGACAGCACTCTGTATATTTTGCAACATCGTCTGCAACCACAGACTCATTCTCTTGGTATTGAGGTAGTTAAAGAATATGGGAATTTGCCTTTAGTAGTTTGCTATGCAGCCCAGATGAATCAGGTATTTATGAATATTCTCAACAACGCTATTGATGCTTTAGAACACTCAGCGGTAGGTAGTGAGTATTCAGCAGTCAAGACAAAAACAACAGACAAACCACAGATTCGGATTCGCACAGAAGTTACAGAAGACAATTCTATTCAGATTCGCATTGCTGACAATGGTTGTGGTATTCCCGGCAGTATGCGATCGCGCATTTTTGAGCCTTTCTTTACCACTAAACAACCTGGTCAAGGTATTGGTCTAGGGCTATCTATTAGTTACCAGATTATAGTGCAAAAACACGGGGGTCAAATCAAGTGTATTTCTGAACCTGGTAACGGTTGTGAGTTCTGGATAGAAATTCCCATACAGTAGTTCTAATGCCAATTATTGTAGTTAGTTATGTTATGAATGCAACCGGGTTTATTCGCTTGATAGTGAAAAACCTATTTTTTTATGCCCTGGTGGTAAGCTAATTGACATTTAATTTGCGTGTTAAAGCAGTATTCAGAAATCAACAGCCAGAATTCAGAAGCTTTCTACATTCTGATTACTAACTCCCCTAATTACGAACATATTGCGAAGTAAATGCATATTAGCTGGTTAGATTTTGTAGCTAATCTTTATGATGACTTGTTCACTTAGTAAACAAAATTGAAGACAGATAAGAACTTTTGTTCTACATGCTCTATAATTTCTCTAATTACGGTATTTCGCTCAAGATACCGTGGATTTTAGGAGTAAATTCTGATGAGCAAGTTGCAACATCCGACACGGTTAGGAAATTACCTAATTGAGGGAATGCAGATTTATGCCACGAAAACTTTGCAGGCTATACAGCTTTTGTATCAACGAAAAATCAGAAGTTGGATAAACAAAAGTTCTGTGCAAAGGTTTGTGTGTTTGTTTTTGGTTGGTACTGTTTTGAGTATAGCAGTGGCTGCCTGCTCTGGAAGCTCAGCTTCCAAGGCTGATGTCAAACTCAGGCTTGTCTCATTCTCCGTTACCAAAGCAGCTCACGATCAAATAATTCCCAAATTTGTGCAAAAGTGGAAACAAGAGCATAATCAAAATGTCACTTTTGAGCCAAGTTATGGAGGTTCTGGCGCTCAAGCTGCTGCTGTTATTGCTGGCTCACAAGAGGCAGATATAGTACACCTAGCACTTCCCTTAGATGTCAACAAAATTCAGCAAGCAAGTTTGATTAAATCAGGTTGGGAAATCAAATCTCCCAGAAATGGTATCGTTAGCAGATCCGTTGCCACCATTGTAACCCGCGAAGGAAATCCTAAAAATATCTATACTTGGCAAGACTTAGCAAAAGATGGCGTAACCTTGATTGCCGCTAACCCCAAAACTTCTGGTATTGCTATTTGGGAATTCTTAGCTTTGTGGGGTTCGGTAACTCAAGCAGGAGGTGATGAAACAGCAGCACTAGATTATGTCACCAAAGTTTATAAAAACACCCCTGTGCTGACAAAAGATGCTCGTGAAGCTAGCGATTTGTTTTTCCAAAAAGGTCAGGGAGATGTCTTAATTACCTACGAGAACGAGGTAATTTTGGCAGAAAAGAATGGCACAAAACTGCCTTATGTTGTACCAAAAATCAATATTTCTATTGATAACCCTGTAGCTGTAGTTGATAAAAATGTTGACAAGCACGGTACAAGAGAAGTCGCACAAGCATTTGTTGACTACCTTTATTCAACAGAAGCTCAACGAGAATTTGCCAAATTACAATATCGTCCTGTCAACCCTACCGTTGCTCAAGAAGTCTTATCAGAATATCCCCAAGTAGATACATTATTCACGTCTCAAGATTTAGGCGGCTGGGATAACATCGAGAAAAAGTTTTTTGTCGATGGGGCAATTTTTGATAAAGTTCAAACTGCTAAAAAAGCATAAGCTTTAGTTTTTTTAGTGCAGCATTCTCTACTTGCAGATAGATATAAAGCATAAGGAATTCTGTATCACTTTAACTTGATTGATAATTTATGAGCTTTCGTAGACGATTTAAGGATAGTTTCTGCTTAACGTCTTTAATGCTTATTGCCAGCAGCATCACTGCTTGTAACGGCGGACAAGAATTGAAAAGTCAGGTGAGTATTGATGGTGCTGCTGTAGGTTTTCCTATTTCTTTAGCAGTTGCAGAAGAATACGGGAGAGCCAAACCTGAAGCTAAAGTTAGTGTTGCCTCAAGTGGTACTGGTGGTGGTTTCAGTAAATTTTGTAATGGTGATATTGATATTGCTGGTGCTTCTCGTACCATTAGAGACGAAGAAATCAAAAAATGTCAAAGTAAGAAGATTGACTTTGTTGAGTTGCCCGTAGCTTTAGATGGCATCGCCGTGATTGCCAACCGTCAAAATAACTTTGCCAAATGTTTAACTATCAAGGAACTGAGCAAGATTTGGAGTGCTAAATCAGACGGTAAAATCTTGACTTGGAACCAAGTTAATCCCAAGTTTCCTAATCAAAAACTCAAGTTATATGCTCCAGCTTCTGATACTGGAACTTTTGATTATATGACTCAAGCTGTTACCGGTAAAGCCAAGAATGGCCGTACAGACTACACTCCTAGTCATAATCAAAATTTACTAGTACAAGGGGTGTCAGGTGATGCATCAGCCTTGGGTTATGTAGGCATATCTTATTACATTCAAAACCAAGAAAAACTCAATCTAGTAGCTGTAGAAAGTCCTACAGGAAAGTGTCAAAAACCAGTTCCTGTGGATAATGTCATCAAAAATATCTACACACCTTTGTCTCGTCCTCTATTCCTCTATGTCAGTAAAAAATCTTTAGATACTAAGCCAGCAGTCAAAGAATTTGTAGATTTTTATTTAGAAAATTCTTGGAAATGGGTAGATAGCGTTGGTTATGTTGCACTACCTGATGAAGCCTACGTCAGAGTAAAACAAAAATTCGCTATTGGTGAAACTGGTACAAAGTTCAAAAAAGCTAAACCAGGTGAGCCAATTACCAACTTTATTTAAATAAACTGCGCTGAATTGTAGTCAAAATTTAACTGTTTATGCAAAGTACAAATTCTCAAGACGATTCATATCAACTATCTAGACAATCACTAGAGAAAAATGCATCTGAAGATATTTCAGAAAAGATTATCGCGGTAATTTTATTTGCTTGTGCGTTAGTTTCTGTTTTGACTACCTTTGGGATTGTCGTAATTATCTTTCAGGAGACATTTGGTTTTTTCCAAGAAGTTTCTTTTGCCCAATTCTTTCTTGATACTAAGTGGACACCTCTATTTGCAGACAGGCATTTTGGTGTTTGGCCCTTAATTAATGGTACTTTCTTAACGACAGCGATCGCCATGGCAGTTGCTATTCCTCTGGGTTTATCTTCTGCCATTTATTTAAGTGAATATGCTCAACCCAAAGTAGCAGCAATTTTACGCCCAGCAGTAGAACTTTTGGCAGGAATACCAACAGTAGTCTATGGATACTTTGCACTGCTGTTCGTCACACCATTAATACGGAACGTGCTTCCTCTAGAAATATTCAACGCTTTAAGTGCAGGATTAATGATGGGGGTAATGATTACTCCCACTGTTGGTTCTATCAGCTTAGATGCTATTCGAGCAGTTCCCCGGTCTTTGCGAGAGGGCGCTTACGCTATAGGTATCACTAAACTGGAAACTATTTTTAGAGTCGTTCTCCCAGCAGCACTTTCTGGAATTATAGCCTCGATTATTCTCGGTATATCTCGTGCTGTTGGTGAAACAATGACTGTTCTCATCGCCGCAGGACTACAGCCAAAACTGACTGTTAATTTTGCGGAATCAATAGAAACGATGACAGCTTACATGGCACAAATTTCTGGTGGTGATAGTCCGCGTGGTAGTCTTAATTTCAAAACTTTATATGCCGTAGGTGCTGTTTTGTTCCTAATCACCCTCACTTTGAATATTGTTAGTTACTGGATTGCTAATCGTTATAAAGAAAAGTACGAGTAATAAGCATGGCTACAAGTTATCAACGAGATAATTCTTGGGAATCTACAACAGAATTTGCTGATAATGTTGAGAGTAGGGAAACATTAGGAAAAGTATTTGAAATAGTTTTTTTGTTAGGGTTACTGATTGGTTTATTTATCCTAGCATTGCTACTTTTTGATATTTTCCGAGACGGAATCGGGAGATTTTTGACACCTGGTTTTTTGACAGAAACCCCTTCTCGTTTTCCTGACCAAGGTGGGATTCGTCCTGCTATTGTCAGCAGTATTCTTTTAGGATTAATTGTCATTGTAGTGACAGTACCAATTGGTGTCGGAGCAGCTTTATATCTCGAAGAATACGCGCCCAAAGCTTGGTGGACAGCAATTGTTGAGATTAATATCAGCAATCTGGCAGGAGTCCCTTCTATTGTCTATGGATTACTAGGTTTAGGGGTTTTCAATTATCTGCTGGGTTTTGGCCCCGCTTTAATTTCGGGAGCATTGACTTTATCTTTATTGTCTCTACCAGTAATTATCGTGACATCTAGAGAAGCAATTCGCGCCGTCCCAGATTCCCTGAGAAATGCTTCCTATGGCTTGGGTGTGACAAAATGGCGAACCATCAGCAGTCATGTCTTACCTTATGCTATTCCTGGTATCCTCACAGGGCTGATTATTTCAGTATCCCGTGCCATTGGTGATGCAGCATCTCTAATTGTTGTTGGCGCTGTGGGTTTTCTCACCTTCAATCCTGGTTTATTTCAGAGATTTATGGCATTACCCATTCAAATTTATAGTTACATTACTCGTCCAGAGCCAGGTTTTGCTAATGCAGCGGCAGCGACAATTATTGCATTGTTACTCTTGATTTTAGTGTTAAATGGTGTGGCAATTTATATTCGGCAACGCTTCACAATTAGTTAGGTAATAAAGCTAATTAATTCACTGTATTGAACAAGTATTTACGGTTATTGGGAGATAAGCAAAATGTCATATAGCAATAGTAGAAGTCAATCAGATAGTGCCACACTCAACCAACAAGATAATTCTGTATTCAATGTTGAAGGCGTGAAAGTTTACTATGGTGGATTTCTGGCACTTCTAGATGTCTACATAAAAATTCCCGAAAAACAAATCGTTGCTTTTATTGGGCCTTCAGGATGTGGGAAAAGTACTTTACTGCGTTGCTTCAACCGGATGAACGATCTAATTCCTGGAGCCAAGGTAGAGGGTAGATTAAATTACCGCGAGCGCAATATTTACGATCCCAAAATCAATGCTGTAAAATTACGCCGACAAGTAGGAATGGTTTTTCAAAGACCGAATCCTTTTCCCAAGTCAATATATGAAAATATTGCCTTTGGGCCGCGTTCTAATGGTTATAAAGGTAACATTGATGAATTGGTAGAAGATTCTTTAAGACGCGCCGCTATTTGGGATGAAGTCAAGGACAAACTAAAACACAAGGGTACTGCATTATCTGGCGGACAACAGCAACGACTTTGTATTGCAAGAGCGATCGCCATGAAGCCAGATGTATTATTAATGGATGAACCATGTTCTGCTCTTGACCCCATTTCTACCCGTCAAGTCGAAGAACTCTGCTTAGAACTCAAGCAGCAATACACCATTATTATGGTGACTCACAATATGCAGCAAGCCTCAAGAGTTGCAGATTGGACGGCGTTTTTCAATACAGAAATTGACGAACACGGCAAACGTCGCGGTAAATTAGTTGAATTTAGTTCTACACAGCAAATGTTCACTTCTCCGCAAACGATAGAAGCCGAAGAGTATATTAGCGGACGCTTTGGTTAAGGACAAATCTATAGTTGTCCCAATCATTTATGTAGAACGATAGGCGACGCGGAGACTTTGAACTAAAATCACTAGAGATGCGATCGCCATCAATCCACCCCAAAACCAGTAAGGTAAAAGCAAATACCGCTGCATTTGTGCTGTATCAGACAGTCCCAAAGGGCCAGCACTGTAGCTAAATAGATAATTTAATTGGTGGTAAGTACTCACACAAGCTTGTACGCCCAGAAATTGAATGGCAAAACCCTGTACCCATCGAGGAGCTTTGAAGGCGATACCGAGGATAATTAAACTTAGCAGGGGAATTGCTACCAATCCAAATAAGGAACGTACCCAAACTAATGTTGAAAGCAGTAAAAAACTTCCTAAAATTTTCAAACTTAGGGAAGCTGCTTTAAAACTTCGGGAAGCCAGAATCAAGGCTGCACCAGCAATAGGTGGACCCATCGGCCCGGCTGCTGCGACTAAACCCGGGCCAATTGGCCCCAATGACCGGGAAATGCCATAAGTTGCCACACCAGAACCATTGCCAAAAATCTCTAATTTCTGAAACTGTCCTCCTAATAGCAGTGCCATTAAGCCGTGACCCATTTCATGAAACCAAGTTGCCAGGATGGTAAAGGGGTATAAAATATAATCTCCCGCTGGAACTTGCCACAGTAAGATAGTAGCGATCGCTGCAACCGTTAGCCAAGTCAGCCCCATGCGTTCAACTTCTGGCGGGGCCTCTCTGGCGAGCAAAGGTTCAAAGTCTTTTCCTGGTTCTGTCATAGGTGACTTTTTAATTCGTAGTTCGTAGTTCGTAATTCGTAATTTATGACTACTAGTTCTTAATTACGAATTACGAATTATTAATTATGAACGATGATGCATTAGTGCAGCATGGCAGAAATAATTATGTAGTTGAAAACGATGTAGGCAGATAAGAGAGATAAATTCTTCACTCCTGCCTCCTGCCTTCTGCCTTCTAGCTACGCCAACTGAAAGAGAAACGTCATTAAGTCTCCCTTACCTAGGCTAATGCGATCGCCTGGTCGCAAGCGATGTCGATTCCCAGGTAATAGTGGCAAATTGTTAATATAAGTGCCATTGGAACTGCCCACATCTTCTATATAGTGAGCATCTCCCTCTACACGAATATCTGCATGTATCCGTGAAACAATTTCTGAATTAGGAAATCCGGAAACATCCACATCTGGAGGAATGCGATCGTTGGGCTTACCGATATGAATCACAGACAAACTTTGCGGTAATTCAATCTCGCGATCGGTTTGGACGTGGAATAATCTTGCCGTTACCTGCTGCAATTGCGTTCTGGAAGCAGCTGCGGGAGCTGGTGTTGGTGCAGGTAATGGCGCTGGTTCTGGAGGCACTACTGCTTGCACTGGTGCTGGCTGCGGAGGTGATGTTTCTTCTGGAGGTGGCGTAGGAATTTCTTGCTCAGACATCATAGGAGAAGCAGCAACAGTTGGTGGAGGTGCTGCGGGTTCCGGTGCTGGTTCAGCTGCTGGTGCTGACATTGCCGTCGGTGGTAAGGGTGAAGGAGTTGAGTTAATTCCTAAAGGATCTGGTTGTAAAAGTTCCAAAAGTGGGTCAGGGGTAACTAATGGCGGTACTTCTACTGAGACATCAGGAGCAACTGTTGCCACAGCAGTAGCGGCAGCAGGTGCAGCAGTTGAGTGCAGATTAAAACCACATTGACCGCAGAAAGCAGCATCTGCCTGCACAGTTGCCCCACAGTTGGGACAGTTACTTGTCGCTGGTAACGGTGTATAACAAGCTTCGCACTGGACAGCGCCGTTGGGATTGGGGTGATTGCAATTAGGGCAGACGATCATCGATTTAAGCCTTTGTTCAAGATCATCGTAAAAGAGTACTGGCAAGCAGAGAGAACTATATAGACGCTTTTCTGCGGATTTCCGCAGGGTACGGCAGCTCCCATCGAGCAGAATCGGCAAAACGGCGACTCTAGCTTTCGATTTTAACAATTACTGCTGATAGGAAAGTGAATGTTAGAGTTCCAAACCTGCCTCCGCATCTAATAACCACCAAAGTTCTCCTTGGGGTTGAATTAAGCGGGATGGGTAAGTGGAATCATCTGCAACGGGTGCGAAAACTTGAGCTAAAGCAGGTCGTTTATTAGCACCAGCAACCACAAAAATGACGCTGCGAGCAGAGTTGATGAATGGGTAAGTGAAGGTTATGCGGGGGTTACCGTCTTTATTACCCACAGTAATCAAGCGATCGCTGACTTTTAAGGCTTCTGTATGGGGAAACAAAGATGCGGTATGTCCATCATCTCCCATTCCTTGTAATGCTACATCCAAAGCGGGAAACTCTCCAGGCGAAGAATTAAAAAATTCTTGCAGATGCTGTTCGTATTTCGTAGCTGAGGCTGCTGGATCGCCTTCTAAAGTTGGGATGGCATGAATATTAGCTGCTGGGATATCAACTCGATCTAGCCACGCCCGCCGCGCCATCAGTTCATTGCTATCGGGATGGTCTGGTGGTACATAACGTTCATCCCCCCAGAATACATAGATTTTATCCCAAGGCAGTTTTTCAGCGGCGATCGCTTCGTACAACGGCTTAGGTGTACTGCCGCCGGATAAAGCGATAGTAAATCGCCCCCGCTGCCCAATGGCAGTTTCCAACTTGGACAGGATCAACTCCAGCGATCGCGCAACCAGTGCAGATTGATCCGGTAGGACTTCAACCGTTTTATTCATGACTTCATCATCATTGCCGACTTCCAGCAATAGAATACATAAATTATGACAATCTACCTTTTGAACTTTTGAAACTTTTAACATCAAGAGGCAGAATGCAGGAGTAAGGGGTCATTAGTCAGTATTACTAACTAATGATGGTTCTTGTGATGATTTTTCCTTATCTTCAATTATTAAATATTTTGTTGCTGAGAATTGTGTATCGGGCACTTTTTGAATCTTGCCAAATATTCACAAAAATATTTAATTACTCGACTTTTAACTGGGTAATAGGGAATAAATTGTGGCGAAGGACAATTTACTAACTAGAAAAATTGCCTCCTAACTCCTAATCCCCCACAAACACTTCCTCCCAGTTAGCGATCGCTTCTCGTTGAGCGATTAACAATTGCTGAATCCCTTTTTCAGCAAAATCTAGCAGCTGGTTTAACTGAGTGCGACTAAAACTGCCTTCCTCCCCCGTTCCCTGGATTTCAATTATTCCCAGGTGCTGATTCATGACTACATTTAAATCTACTGTTGCAGCCACATCTTCAACATAGTTTAAGTCTAAATATGGCTCTTCCTGCAATAAACCCACAGAAACTGCTGCTATTTGTCCGCACAGAGGCGATCGCTCTATTACTCCCCGCTGCAACAATTGCGAAATCGCATTAGCTAATGCTACAAAGCCACCTGTAATTGCTGCTGTTCTAGTGCCAGCATCTGCTTGCAATACATCGGCATCTACAGTCAGGGTGCGTTCTCCCAAAACCCCGAAATCTATTGCCGCACGTAAACTGCGTCCTATTAAACGCTGAATTTCTTGAGTTCGTCCAGATAATTTCAGTAATTCTCTTTCTTGCCGTTGTTGAGTAGCAGAAGGTAGCATTCGGTACTCAGATGTCAACCAACCTTTGCCAGTTCCTGCTAAAAACTTGGGTACTCCCTCACTAACACTGACAGTACAAAGCACCTGAGTATCGCCACATTTTGTCAGAACAGAACCAGGAGCAAAGCGGGTAAAGCCTGTGTGAAAGCCTACGGGACGGAGTTGGTAGGGTTGCCGACCGTCGGGACGCTGCCAAACCATTGGAGTAGCCTCAAAATTTTCATATAGTTAAGAATACTGCCTTAAGATTACCTTAGTGTTGCAACTTATCTAAGTGCTTTATGGGGTCAGCATCCAACTCTCAAGGATAAAATGTGAAATTTGAATTTAGGCCACTATTAAAGGATTTACTGTGAAGTATACAGCAACTCCTCAAAGTCGATGTCAGGATAACTCAACACTGTTTGACATCTAGTCCGATTGATTTTTATTTCTGGCGTTGCTGAATTGAAATACGATTGAAGCTTCTTGTCTTTTCTTCTCTTGCTCTCCATTATGGGATACTGAGCAGAGTCAAAATTTTTTGCTCCACCATCTCTGGTATCTGGTCGCCGTTAATAGTCAACAACCGACGGCGACGGTCGTAATATTCTAAGATAGGAACAGTGCGATCGTAAAATATTTCTACTCGGCGATGCACGATTTCGGGTTGGTCATCTGGACGCGATCGCCCCAAAGATCGACTAACCATAACTGCTTCTGGTACTTGTAAATAAATCGCCCAGTCTAACTTTTGCCCTAAATCGTCTAATAAAAAATCCAATTCCTCCGCTTGGAAGGCAGTACGGGGATAACCTTCTAATATCCAACCACAATCGACATCAGCCTTTTTGAGCCGCAACCGAATTAAATCAATTATCATTTCGTCTGGGACTAACTCCCCTCTGGTCACGTATGGCTGTGCATGGCGACCTAGAGTGCTAACTTTAGCGTAGACGCTCTCAAGCGACTTGTCGCCAGACATCGCCTGCCGTAAAATCTCCCCCGTAGAAATCTGAAGAATCTCAAAGTATCTGCAAAGTCTTTGTGCTTGAGTGCTTTTCCCAGATCCCGATCCCCCCAGAATCACTAATCTCACAACAATTCACTCCTAAATCGGTAAAATTTATAACATTCTAGATATGTTTTGCCCAAAGCAACAAGACATCTAACAACCGGGTATCAACTGGATATTGTCATTTTCTAATCGCAGATTCTGAAATAGTTTAGAAATGCTAATTAGGTATTTTGATTGTTACGACTAGTTTTATGCAAAAAACGAAAATGTCAATATTTATAACACTTGACTTCAGCACAAACCTAGTGTTTGCTAAGAAGGCAGATTAACAGATACTCTAAATTTGTCAAAAACAGAATGAGCATATAAGTAGATTTGTAACTACTTACCGCAAAAAATCTTGATTATTTGTAACTTTTTTAACTTTTCCTATGGTTGCTCAGTTAGAAACCCCAAGTGTAAATTCGGTTCTTACCCTTCCACACCCAGTTGAAGGACTGATACAAGTTTTCACTAGCACTCACCGTAACTTTTTTACAAGCGTTATGGCGCAAGCACTGAGAATTGCTGGTCAAGGCACACCAGTGTTAATCGTGCAATTTCTCAAAGGCGGGATTCGTCAAGGACACGACCGACCCATTCAGTTAGGACAAAATTTAGATTGGATTCGCTGTGATTTGCCTCGCTGCATCGATACACCACACCTAGACGATACAGAAAACCAAGCTTTACAAAAGCTTTGGCAGCATACACAACAAGTAGTGTGCGAGGGTAAGTATTCTCTGGTTGTTTTAGATGAGTTAAGTTTGGCAATCAACTTTGGCTTAATTCCCGAAGCTGAAGTTTTAGCATTTTTGGCAAAACGCCCTCCCCATGTTGATATCATTCTCACAGGACCAGAGATGCCGAAATCTCTTTTAGATTTGGCAGACCAAATTACAGAGATCCGCCGCAGTCATCGACCCTAAACAAAAAACTCGGTTCACGCTATTCTAGTAATTCTATTTAAATTACCTGTGAACTTGTGATTAAGAACGATATCTGGATTACTGAAATGGCTCAACAAGGTATGATTTCACCTTTTGAGCCAAGTTTAATTAGAAAAGTGCAAAAAGATGAATCTGTAGGAGTTCAACCTGTAATTAGCTATGGTGTGTCTTCCTATGGCTACGATATCAGGCTTTCATCGGCTGAGTTCCGCATTTTTCGCCACATTCCTGGAACTATAGTTAATCCAAAAAAGTTTAATCCTCATAATTTGGAACCAACACCCCTACACAGAGATACCAATGATATTTACTTTATCCTGCCTGCTCACTCTTATGGTCTGGGGGTTGCCTTGGAAAGGCTTGAGGTTCCAAACAATATTACTGTGATTTGCATTGGTAAAAGTACTTACGCAAGATGTGGTATAATAACAAGCATAACACCAGCTGAAGCTGGGTGGCGGGGTCATCTAACCTTAGAATTTTCCAATTCTTCCAGTACTGACTGTCGCATTTACGCTGATGAAGGTGTAGTGAAGTTGATATTTTTAGAAGGTGAACCCTGCGCTATCAGTTACAATGCTCGTCAAGGTAAATATCAGGATCAAGCTGAGCTTGTAACCCTGGCTAAGGTATGCTAAATAATTTGTTTAAATTAGCTGTGAAATTGTGATTAAGAACGATATTTGGATTGCTAAAATGGCTCAAAAAGGTATGATTTCTCCCTTTGAGCCAGATTTAATTAGAAAAGTGCAAAAAGATACAGATTTAGGGGGTAGACCCGTAATTAGCTATGGACTTTCTTCCTATGGCTACGATATACGCCTTTCCTCGGCTGAGTTTCGCATTTTTCGCCACATTCCTGGAACAATAGTTGATCCCAAAAAGTTTAATCCTCAGAATTTGGAACCAACACCGTTACATAAGGATATTGATGACAGTTACTTTATTTTACCTGCTCATTCCTATGGTTTGGGAGTTGCCCTAGAAAGATTAGAGGTTCCAGGCAACATCACTGTAATTTGTATAGGTAAATCTACTTATGCACGTTGCGGAATTATAGCAAATCTAACACCTGCTGAGCCTGCATGGCGAGGTCATCTAACCTTGGAATTTTCCAACTCCTCTAGCACTGACTGTCGCATCTACGCCAATGAAGGGGTCGTGCAATTGCTATTTTTAGAAGGAGAATCCTGTGCTATAAATTACGAAACTCGCCAGGGCAAATATCAAGATCAGCCTGAAATTGTGACACTAGCTCGCGTATAGTCTAAATAATATGCAAGTTTACACATTGGCTGTAATTCCTGTGGAGCCAAAACCGCTATTTCCTCTAGATGTAAGACTAAGGCTATCAACTTCTTCAACATCAACCCGAACAACAGGTGTAATTACCATTTGAGCAATTTTCATTCCTTTTTTCACTTGAAAAGTACTTTTACCATGATTTATTAAAATTACATTAATTTCTCCTCGATAACCCTCGTCTACCGTACCCGGAGTATTTAAAACTGTAATTTGGTGCTTAAGAGCTAGACCACTTCTAGGACGAATTTGAGCTTCGGTTCCTTGAGGCAATTCTATTGAAATACCAGTATGTATTAGCCTACTTTCTCCAGAAGGAAGCTCTAATTCGTCTATTGATACTAAATCTAGCCCTGCATCATTTGGATATTCATATTTAGGAATAATTGCTGAATCAACTAGTTTCAATACTCTTAACTTCATCTATTACTTCCCTTTGTTTCTATTTCTTCCTTTGATATACTTTTCATATTCTACGTTCTAGATCAACAGTTATTAGAGCTACCAATGCAGAAGACATTATAGTGATAAATGTATTTATACTAGAGGTAGTTGATGCATACCAGTTTTTTTGTCCTAACTGCTTTTGGTTAGTTTGAAGATACCAAGACGATAATATTAACATAAAAATTAGCCCAACAAAAGTAGCATATAATTGCCGTGAAATAATTTTTTTGTCTTTATTTTGAGTTTCTATTTTATTGTGATTAGCTTTTATTTCACGGTCACGTTTTATACTCTGATAATCTTTACATTCCTCTAGTTTTAATAAAAGTAAGTCTTTATTACTCATGTAAGGTTTGTCAAGAGCGTTGCTTTCCTCTCTACTGATTTGTATACCTACCTCACCAAGGATATCTCTTCTGCCATGAGTGTTGCCATGTTCTCTACTAGACTCTGTACAAAGATACTGAAATGCTAAAGTTACAAAGTTGGTTATTTCCGGAATTAATTCTATAGGATAATTGCTATGATTAGTTATTGATATCAGTGAAGGACCTATATAATTAGGATCGAGAGTAGTTCCAATGTGACCAGTACCTTGTGAAACTTGAGTAACCCTAGAATGATAGGTTCCTGTTATTTTTTTTGAGACCCAAACTGTTTCATTAGTTTCTATTAAAGCAGTATCTCCTTGATTAATAATAATTTTATTTTGTTGACTATTATAAATGCTTTGCTTAGTTGATAAACTCCAGGCATACTTACTAGCTGTTAAGTTGTAACTTGCTCCTTTAAGATTATCTTGTGTGAACGGATAGATTAAAATATTAATTCCTAACTCTTGTTTGATATCATTATCACTTAGCATTGACATACTTGGAAATTCCAATTATTACTATAAAGAGTATTTTAAAGTTAAAAATTCATAAAAATATTAAAGATTGAACTTTGTATTTAAAAAAAGCATTAAGATACTAACCTCACCTTGCATAAACGCTGCTTTTCGTTCGTACTATTGTGTGATCGCCCTAAATCAAGCCAAAAAATAGGAATGCAATCGCTTTATCCTAAGGCAAATTCTGTGAACTTCCGTAGGGAGACTCATCAGCCAATATGTTTCTTAAGAATTAAGGTGCTAACCTTGCCTTACCTAGACGTTGCTTTTCATACCATTGTGCGATCGCAGGTGCCCAATCCTCAAAATGAGGCCACATCATTTCACACAATTTTTGAATTTCAAGTTGAGCATCTTTCTTATTTCTTAAGTCGCAAAAGTGCAAAAAAGACCTTAAATTAAAACTAACTACAAAATGCTGGCGATAATCAAAAGGTACTTTACCTCTTGCATGTTCTTCAGACATTCCTGCTTCAAAATCAGCTTTATATTGCCTAGTTGCTTCTAGACACCACTGCAAATCTGCTGTTCGTTGCTCTGGGGAATAGTAATATTTTTTTCCTTGTCTATCAGCATAAGAACCAACAGGACGCAGGTAGAAAACATCTTCAATGTCTTTCTTTCCCTCTACTACATCAATAAATTGGTTCCCTGTATATCTAAAAGATTGAACATCAAATGATACTCCAACTCGATGAGTACGAGCTTGCTGCATCACACTGTGGGGAAAATAACCACAGTTAAAAACAATCTGGGGATGCTCTAAAGGCCCGTAATGTCCTCTCTCTCCCGCCAAAAGTCGCTTAACAATAATTTCACCGCTTTGTGACTCCGAGGGCCAAGAGTCGCGCTCATCAAACACGAACCCATCGGTATAGTCTTGGTGCATGGCGGCATAAATTACCTGCTGCGGGTTTGGTGTTTTGGCAATAACCTCTACTCGGAATCGATCCATTGGCTGCTGTAAATGTAATTTGTGACTGAGAGTGCTTGTGAATCAGGAGCGGAGCCTGTTTGTTAAACATGACTTTTAACTCGATTCATCATCTTATCTCTATTAGGCAGATTCATATACTTTACAAACCTTAATAATTTTGTTACAGTTTGTTACAAGAAAGAAAACAAGGGAAAATTTCATGCGTACCAACAATTCCATCGTTGACGACCAGGGCTTGATGAACAACTTTGCAATTGAGCCAAAGGTTTATGTAGATGAGCAAGGCGATCGCACTGGGTTCACTCCCTATGCAGAACTACTCAACGGTCGTCTAGCAATGATTGGTTTTGTCTCTCTAATAGCATTAGAAATACTGACAGGACACAGTGTCTTGGGTCTTTTAGCAGGTCTGTAACCAATACGGTTAAAAAATAAACATCACTTGCAAATCCCATTCTTGATTTTGGCGAATAATATCGATTTGCCTGATGAATTCTCGAAAATAAAATCGTCGTTCTGCTTCTGACAAGTCCAACCAAAATTGCGGAATTGAAACAGCTTGGGCAACAGAACGCAAGTTGACTGGGGGAAGAGTCGCCAGCTTTGCTTGAAGTGCAGAAATTTCTGTGCGGAGTTTATAAGCCCTTAACTTTGCTGTTTCAGTATCCAAAATCCCGGTTTTAACTAAAGTGGGTAACTGTTCAAGTATTTCTTGTTGACGGGCGATCGCTTCTCCTAAACTGTTCTTAATAGCATCCAACTGCGGAAAATTCATTCCCGCTACTGCTAGGGGTAAGTCACGACAAACTGTGACAATTGTACGTTCCAAAACATCCTGGTAGGGAATAGCCCGACATTTAGGGCGATTAGGGCAGCTGATGGGACGTAAGTAAAGATATTCTTTGTCTTGGTGGCGTTGGGTAACACGAGTGACTGTCATGTGTGACTGACATTCGCTACAAACAACTAACCCAGCTAAAGAACGGGGCGCGCTAGCAGTCCGAGATGGTAATCGGCTATTACGGCGTAAAAGGCGGTCAACTTGGGCAGCTTCTTCTTTAGAAATTATGGGAACATGTGTATCAGAAATAATTTCATCATTGCGATAAGCTGTGTTGCCGCGATAGACAGGATTAGTCAGCCAACGCCGCCCAGTGGTAACAGAGATTTTCTTGCCGTACTTTTTCGCTAAGTAACGCACAGAACCCCGCAAGGAACCATAAAGTAGAAAGTTTTCAAAAAACTCTTTAACTACAGGAGAAGTGCTGCGGTCAACAATGTACTTATCTTTACTTCTGCGGTAGCCGTAGGGAGGTTTGCCGGGTGGAGGAGCAGCGTCAAGACGATTGCGGGCGTGACCTTGACGGATGCGGCGACTATGTTGCTGACGTTGGATTTCATGTAGCAATTTCAGCAAGTCAGCACGGAGGTGGGAATTTTCCGAAGTGTAGGGTTGTTCAATAGCAATTATTACCACTCCCATTGCTTCGAGTTCATTGAGGCGATCGCTCACTTCCTCTACAGTATCCCCCAATTCTTCCAAACGACGGATTAACAAGTAATCTACAGATTCAGTTTGGCAGTCTGTCAACAATTGTTGTAATTGCGATCGCTTGCCCAAATCTTGATAAACCCGATCCACTTCCCATCCCCAACTAGCTTGGTCGGGAGAAGATTCTAACAGGGGTTCGGTGTAAGTGTAAGCGATAATTTTCATGAGTAGAGACGCGATTAATCGCGTCTGTACAGTTGTCATTGTTATTCTCCGCGTCCCCGCGTCTTCTCTTACTCCCCACACTACTGCTGACTAAGCTCGATAATATTCCCATCTGGGTCTTGAGTGAAGAGAGCAGCGCGACCAGAGGCGCTAGCTTGAATAGGATAATTTTGATTGAGTAATTCTTGCTTGGCTGCATCCAAGTCTGCAACTGAAAAAGCGATGTGGGGATTGCGTCCCCATTTTTCATTTGGGTTGTCGGTGGGAACAGTTGATGCAACTATCAAGTGGATTTGATAGTTGCCAACTTGATACCATGCACCAGGATACTTGAGGGTGCGGTCTATTTTAGATAACCCCAACACTTTGCCATAAAAGTGTTCGGAGCGTTCTAAGTCCGTAACGAGAATAGCTGTGTGAAGACTCTGAGTAATCTGCATTGTCGTAAGATGCGATCGCCTAATGCTGCATGGATCGTAACAGATCGCTGGAACAGCCTCACCGAAGAACAGCAACGATTCTGAGCAGTCCGCATTTCCTTTACTAAATTGAGGGCTGCGATATAATCATTTTGTTTTCTTGAGCAAAGTGCCAAACATGCGTAGACACAAAGCAGCTTGCCTTTGGCATCGCTACTGTCAATAGGCAGTTTAACTTTTTCAAAAGTGATGAAGCGAACGAGAAGCTAACCTTTCCTGACTATGCTGTGCTAAAGATGTTTAAGGTTTGTGGATTTCTGGCGGTAATTTTACATAGATATCCTTGACAACTTCCATGCCTTTACCCTTTGGGATATCTTTCTCAGCTTGTCTTCGCAGGATTATGAGTGAGTCGACAATGGCATCAAAGTCAGTCGATGAGTGAACCTTGTATCGTAAACGGTCTCTTAGAATCTTTGCTTCTGCATGAATAACTCTATAAAACTCAGCTTTCTCAGCAAAATTAAATGCATTCTGAAGACTAATAAACAGCGTGATAATTAAACCGAAAATTCCTGATGCAACACCGTAACCTAAAAAACCCGTAGCTGTTACTGAAAGTCCGAGGAAGATACCAAATGTAATCATTGCATTACTTATCCACAAATTGCGAATATGCAGATGCCAGTACCAATCCTTAAAGCCATCAATCTGAACTAGGAGTTTGTTGAGCTTTTCCGGATCGGGCGATTCATTCGGATTCATACGTTTTTAAGCTTTAAATTGACAATCTTAAAAAAAAACTAACAATTTGCCTAAAATGTTTCGATTATCCTATTTATACCAATAAACAGCGACGTTGCAATGCTTGCTTGAGTAAAGCTTGATGTTCTTCATCGCCAATGCGATAAGCACCAAATCTTTCTAAGTGGGGATTCATCATTTGGGCATCAAACAGCACAAATTTCCTTTGGCGCAATCTCTCCACCAACTTTACCATCGCCACTTTTGAACCTTCAGTAATGCGGTAAAACATCGATTCGCCAATAAAAGCACCGCCAATGACAATCCCCAAAATTCCCCCAGCGAGTTCGTCACCTTGCCAAGTTTCAAAACTATAAGCATAACCCTTCTGGTAAAGTAGCCAGTAAATTTCTTCTAATTCTGGTGAAATCCAAGTTGTTTCGCGGTTAGAACAGCCAGCGACTACAGTCTGAAAGTCACGATTAATCGCCACTGTAAAACGCTCTTGGTTCAGAACACGCTGCAAAGACTTAGGGTAGCGAAATCGTTCGTCTAAGGGAATCAAAGTGCGATCGCGGCTTCCATACCATCCCAAGCGATCGCTGTCGTCAGCCATGAGAAAATAGCCTTGAGCATAGCCCTGAATAATAGCGGCGATATCATATTGCATAGATAAAAAAATACCAGAGTCACGCAATTTGATGCTAGCAGTCACCCTTTGCGTTCCTCTGCAATTTCCTTAATGTTTCCCTGCGTTTAAAAAAATGACTCAAGCAATTCCACCCATCACCCTACCACCATCAGAAAATCCCTACCTTGAAGGCAAATGGTTGCAAGAGCGTCTATTGCGGTGGCTGGACGCAGAATTCATCCCTGAAACAGTCAATCACAAGATTGCCCAACGTGCAGCACAAATCTTTGTCAGGCAGCGCATGGAAGGAGAAAATGACCTAGGTTCTTTGGTGATTGCCATTGTTACAGAGATGCAGGCGTTTGATTTTTCCAAAAGCTTTTATGGAGAGTTTGCGATCGCCAACGCCGTCAGCGATCTACTCTTAGAAAGTCTGGGAATTGATAAATGTTGCGGTCAATAATATTAGTCAGTTGTCAGTTGTCCATTGTCAGTTGTTCGTTCTGTACAACTGACTACTAACTACTGACCCCTTCGGGGTTCGCCAGTCGCTCATGGGGGAAACCCCCAAGACCACGCTGACTCACCACTGACTACCAACTAGACTTAACTACTCCGGGTAAAAGACCTTCATGGGCCCATTCCCGCAGTACGTTCCGAGATAGCCCAAAGTCGCGGTAAACACCTCTAGGACGACCAGTTACCCAGCAACGGTTACGGCGACGGCTGGGCGCACTATTACGCGGTAACTGTTGAATTTGCCGATGAATGTCCAGCTTGTCTAAGGGAGATTCTGTTGTTCTGAACTCTTCCAGCAAGGCTTCCCGCTTTTCGGCATACTTTTCTACCAACTTGGCGCGTTTTTTCTCGCGCTCAATCATACTCTTCTTGGCCATATATTATGTCTAGGTCTAATTCACTTAAAGACAGTATTTTCCATTCTACAGTGTCCCTATCAATTCTAGGGCTACTTGTGTTGTCGTACTATCATCACTGGTTTATTAGCAGCAGGGCATAAATCTGCCAACTTACAAGCATCACAAGCAGGAGAGCGAGCTTTACAAACAGCACGACCGTGATAAATGAGCCGAATTGACCAATTTTCCCAATCTGCTTGAGGTAACAACCCCATTAAATCTTTTTCAATGCGGATGGGATCTGAATGCTCAGTTAAACCTAAACGCTGGCTGAGGCGATTGACGTGAGTATCTACAGTCACCCCAGCGTTAATGCCATAAGCATGAGCCAAGACTACATTTGCCGTCTTCCGCGCCACACCCGGAAGCCGCAACAACTGCTCCATTTTGTTGGGTACAACAGAGTCAAACTCGCAAACAATCATCCGACATGCTGCTTGAATATTTTTCGCCTTATTGCGATAAAACCCTGTGGAACGCACCAAGTTTTCTAACTCAAATAAGTCAGCGTTCGCCAAACTAGCTGCATCCGGAAACCTACTAAATAGCTCAGGAGTTACTTTATTGACTCGCTCATCAGTACACTGAGCAGAGAGAATAGTTGCCACTAGCAGTTGTACTGGTGTTGAGTAGTTCAAAGAGCAGGTTGCGTTTGGATAAAGACGCTTCAGGCGAACTAGAATTTCTAGTGCCTGTTGCTTCTTAGATAGCGATTTACGAGTGGTACTCACTGGAACAATTTTTGTACCCATTCCAACTGGCTAGTTAACTGGGTGGTTTCTTTAACTATTAGAAAAATTCCCAGTCCTAACAGTAGCATTAAACCAGTTTGCATCACACCTTCTTGGATACGGGTAGGTATGGGTTTACCGCGCAAACCTTCGATTAGCAGAAACGCTAGTTGTCCACCATCCAAAGCTGGTAAAGGCAAAATATTAATGATTGCCAAGTTAATACTAATTAAAGCGGCAAAGAAGAACAAACTGCCTGTATCGTTTTGGGCGATGTTAGCCCCAATTTCCACAATTTTAATTGGCCCAGCTACTTGGTTAGCTGTTTCGCCAAAGTTTGTGATTAGTTGCCCAAACCCTTTAAATGTCAGGGTGACAATGCGCTGAAATTCCACCGCACCAATGTTCAAAGCTTTCACCGGGTTAGTAACGGGATGACGTTCTATTTTGACATTGGGAGAAAGTCCGATGCCAATACTGCCTTCACCGTTTGATTTAGCTTCAGGAACTAGGTTTACAGAAAACTTTTGCTCCCCACGGGCAATTTCTAATTCAACTGGTTTACCTGCATTGGTTTTAATTATTTCCCTTAAAGCTTCTAACTCTTGCTGCGATGCCCCAAATTCTCTTTGATTAGCGGCTAAAATTATATCTCCTTTTTGAATTCCGGCTTTTTGTGCTACTGAACTAACATCTGGTGCTAGCTGTTGGATTAAAACTCCTGGTAAGGGTTGGGTTGTTTGTGGTATACCAACCGTGCCAACTTGTACTACTAGAAGGAGATAGGCAAATATTAAATTTGCTATCACTCCAGCACTGATGACGATCGCCCGGTCTAAAATTGGACGGTTACGCAGCAGATTCGGGTCATTGGGTGGAATATCGCTATCTGGGTCGTCGTCAGGAAAACCCACAAAGCCACCCAAAGGAAAGGCGCGGATAGCATATTCGGTTTGCGATCCTTGGTACTTCCAAAGAATGGGGCCAAACCCCAAAGAAAAGCGGTTAACGTGAATACCTTGAGAACGTGCTGCAACAAAGTGTCCCAACTCGTGTACCAAGATCAAAACAGCCAAGACTGCGATCGCTGCTAAAACTGACATAGAGTAAATTAGTGAAGATATTAAGCTACATACTTATCTCTATTTTAAGATGTGCTATAAACTAGGGCTTGATATGATTAGCCCAAATGGAATATTTTTGCAATATTATCCAGTTGTCTGGTTGACAACTGACAACTAACTAATTACAGCTAAATTACAATACCTCACGCCCTAAGTAAGGTTGCAGCGCTTCAGGTATCCGCACCGTCCCATCGGGTTGTTGATAATTCTCCAAAATTGCTGCCATTGTGCGTCCCACCGCCAAACCAGAACCATTGAGGGTATGTACGAACTGGGTACCTTTCTTCCCCGCCTCTTTAAAACGAATATCAGCCCGTCGCGCCTGGAAGTCTATAAAATTAGAACAGCTGGAAATTTCTCGGTATTTACCAGAGGAAGGTAGCCAAACCTCCAAATCATAGGTTTTAGTAGAAGAAAATCCCAAATCCCCAGTGCATAAATTGATGACGCGGTAAGGTAGCTGCAAGGCTTGTAGAATTGCTTCTGCATTCCCCACCAGTTTTTCCAATTCGTCAAAAGAAGTACTGGGATTGACAAATTTCACCAGTTCTACCTTATTGAATTGATGCAGACGAATTAATCCCCGCATATCTCGCCCATAACTACCCGCTTCACGACGAAAACAAGGAGTGTAAGCACAGTGGTAGATAGGCAAATCTTCAGCCGCTAGAATTTCTCCACGGTAAAGATTAGTAACAGGAACTTCTGCTGTGGGAATCAGCCATAAGTCATCATCAGCGCATTTAAAGCTTTCTTCAGCAAACTTGGGTAGCTGACCAGTCGCCGTCAAAGAATCGGTATTTACTAAAAATGGCGGACTGACTTCTACATATCCAGCCTGAGTCTGGAGAGTCAGCATAAATTGAATTAATGCCCTTTCTAGCGCTGCACCAGCACCTATTAGGGTTACAAAGCGACTTTGAGCAACTTTCACAGCCCGCTCAACATTGAGAATACCCAACTTTTCGGCAATTTCCCAGTGAGGGAGAATATTCGAGTTCTGGGGCATGTACTCATCACCCCAGCGGCGCACCTCTACGTTTTCTTCCTCACTCTTACCAAGAGGTGTAGAGTCGCTTGGTAAGTTTGGGAGTGCTAGCAGCAATTGCTGAATTTCAGCTTTTAGGTTTTTCTCTTGCGGTTCCAGTTCGCTCAACTTAACTTTGATGGAATTACCTTCGTCCCGCAAAGCTTGAATTTCTGGGTCTTGAGGAGTGACACCAGATTTAATTTTTTGCCCAACGATTTTCCCGATTTCATTACTACGGGCTTGAAGTTGACTGCGCGTCACCTCTAGTTCCCGTTGTTGCCTATCTAGCTGTAATATCGGTTCGATGTCGTATTTACCATTACGACTGTTTAACCGTTCCTGAACTAATTGCGGATTTTCCCGTATTTGCTTAATATCCAGCACAAATTTTTCTCAGTCTCCAGCCTAGAATCTTCCTGTGAATACAGTTAACACATCAGCAGCATATAGTAATTTTGGCTTGCTGTGACTGCAAAAACAACGTTTGTTGAAAAAATCAGTCTTAGTTTAGTGCAAAATTCTGCTATGGCATTACTCGCTGCCAGAGTCACGAAAGCATCAGCACTTACATTAAGGCTTATTAATGCGATTCAGCAACCAAAGTGTCGCTACAAGCCCTGCAAAGTGCGCTGACACAGTATTTGTATTTGCTTGCACCACAAGCATGTCTAGTCCACTAATAATCCGAGTAGGATCGAAAAATTGAGTAGTGATGGCTTGAGGGGAGATAGACCTTGCTACCAGCGTACCAACGATCGCTTGTGCCCCCAAAAGAGTTACCAATGTTCCCGCTAAATTTACCCACAGTCCCAAGCGTAATACTTGCACAGTCTCACTTTTACGCGGGCGGTTGCTAGGATTGGAGGATTGCAACTGATTACCAATTCTGGTGTAACGGTAAGCCAAATAAATGCCCCCGCCCAAAACAATCAATCCACAAACCGCTAAAAACACACCAAAGCCAGTCCCAGGATTATTACTTGGGCTGCCAGCTCTTTGACTAAATATGGCGAACAGCAGCACAATTATGCCAGAAACAACGCCTAGGACTAACTGAATCCAAAAGCTAATCCAACCTATGAGGCGGAAGGTTTGGGCAATTGCCCGAAGATTAGACGAAGAAGACGGAGCGTCTGGAGTTTGCGACATACCGATCACCAATATGCTAGGTGCTTGCTAAGTTTACTATCACATCTACCAGAATAGTGCTGAGTTGGAAGTTAGGAGTTATTATTCTCCTTCATCTCCCCCATCCCCTTATCTTCGTTCCACTGGGATAACTACTGTAAAAGAAAGTGTTTACTAACTTTTACAGACAAAAAGGCATTTTACCTGTAAAATTTCTTCGATGGCATCTTATGTTTCAGCAGTTCTAACAAGCTCGGCATCACTAGACACCTGGGCAGAGGCAAAGCCACTGTCTTAATTGCTCCTCAACACACCGCCTAGAGTTTGGGTAGGAGCGTAGGGTTTTACATTCCTACGCCCTAAAATCTGCACGATTGCGTCCCGCGACTTCAGTAGCGTGGGTCGTTACTTAATGTTTACACTTTGGAAATTCTGCCTCAGTAGCGATATATACTTACTCATTTAGAGTATCACTATATACTGACTACAAGGTTTGTAGATTCTACCTTAAGGCATTTTTTTAGCCATTCACTAACTATGAAACTTGAGGATATATATCAATTCTTTGAGAATCCTCCGCCAACTTACCTCTGTCAGGAACTAGCAGTATGTTATATCATGTATATTTTGCTACGAGGTGAATCCTACGGCACTGAGTTAATCCAACAATTAGAAACTGAATACCCAACCTATAGGCTTTCGGATACCGTGCTTTATAGTGCAATCAAATTTCTAGAGGATCAAAGAGCAATTACTGGGTATTGGAAAAAACTCGAAGGGCGGGGACGGCCTAGGCGAATGTACCTAGTTTCTCCAGAATGGGAAGTTCAAGCGCAGGATTTGGCTCAGCTTTGGGACGAGTACATCAATCGGAGGACAAACTAACGAATAATTAGTATTGATAAGCTAAAGGATGACTTGTAATGGTCGTTGACTATTAACAGTCAACGGTCAAACAGTCAATGGTCAACAGTCAAAAGATGCAATTAGTTATGGATACTGCTATTCTGCCATCCACGCTGCTACTAACTTTGTTATTAGCGGTTGGGCTGATTTTCTTTATTCGTGCCTCTACCAAAGACCGTACAGAAACAGCGCAACTGGTATCTGAGCAAGAGGAAGCTGCTTTAATGCCGAAAATTAAAGAGTATTTCCGCTCTCGGTCTTATCGAGTGGCAGCGGTGAACCGAGAACAAAACCAAGTGACTTTTGAAGGGTTTGTTCAACCAAGTTGGTTTTTAGCTGTATTTTTGACACTGCTGGCGACCGCTGGTCTTGCTTGTCTATCATTGGTGTTGTCGCTACTTTTTCCTAGCCTCAGTACGCTCTTTCTAGGAATAGTGCTGTTATCGCCCTTAAGTGGCCTTTTTTATTGGAAAAAATCTGGAAGACTTGAGAAGGTGTCGCTGAAATTGGAAGCAACCCCGAATCAGCAAACCTTCTCAAGTAAGCTCACTGTAATCGCCCACCGAGATGAACTCATAGAGTTACAGAGGGCATTACAGCTAAAGCTGGGTGAGTAACTGTTAGCTTTTATGACCGTCTTTCAGTGTGAGATGCAGACTTCTGGCAAATTCTTCAGTAAATAGACATTAGGGAGGAGGAAAGACGACTGGTGTGATGTTGATTTCCCTACGGCGAAATGTCGTAGGGAAAAAGCCATATTTGTTGACAGGCTTACTGAATTAGTCAATCCTCTAGATAAGAGCGCAACTCAACTCTCGCTTGTGGATGCGTTTCGCTCTCTCCTATCTCCCTGCTGCATCATTTAACTAGAAATCAACTCATACAAACTGATGTGGTTTGAGCAGAGTTGATCGTCCAACTATTTGGACTAGCTCTACTGGCAAATTACTTAGAAACTTAAAAAAAACAAAAATCTTGCATAAACAGAGAAGGTTTGCCAGTTAAATGATTGTCAGAAGCCACACTCAAGATATCAGATAACCATTTATGTTTAACGACTAGCCACTGCAACAGGTTCAGGGCCTACGGGACCTTCTAATGTCCGCAAGCTGGGAAACAAGAAATGGTTTTCTTCTACGTATTGAGCACCAAACAGACCCTTTTCTGCCCAAAAATAACGGTCTGTGGTGTGTTCGTTGCGCTTTACGAGTAGCAACGCTGGTGGCGCGATGTTTTCAGCTTGAATGAATTTTCTTGCTGCTGTCACAGGTTTTTCTTCGCCGCTTTCGATGCTAAATTGAGGCACATGCTCGAGAATCCGCCGTCCTTCCTGGCGACGACGACTTTTCCTTTTCCGTCTTCTTGCCAACCTATTGTCCTCCTCTTTCAAGCTATAGATTGTAGTGATAGCTACAAAATCCGTCGTAATTATATAGGTTCTAGTTCTAAAGATCAATAGTTTCTTAACTTTTGATACAACAAAAATAATATTTTTGAATATAGATAAATCAGCAGCCATGGAGGATATAATCCCCTGGTACAAACCATCACTGAGAAGATTTTAGTTAAGCTTTATTAAATGAGGGAAAATTAAGCTTCTTCTTTTATCTTCCTTCAAAGTTAGCGATCCTGAGCAAGAGCTGAAAAATGTTAATGTCTGCCAGTTCGGATTTTGTGGCGCTATGCCGAGAGCAAATAGCATTGCTAACCCAAGGGTTGGGAGCAACTTTAAGTGTTGTTTACCTCACCCAAGAATTGGTAGAGGCTTCCTCAGGTAAGGCAAAGCTGATTCCTCTGGTAGTTTACCCAGAGACAGCAGTATTACAGCCAGCCCAAGAGATTACTGAGGCAACAGCAGGCAACCAACTGCAAATTGGCAATGTTTTGGTATTACCCCAGCAACAGGAAAAATTATTGACAGTGGGTTCAGAATCTCCCGCTGCTTCACGGGAGACAGAGACACCAGATACTGAGCAACCCAATTTCAAAGAGGAATACTTGCTCAGTGGACACCAAATGGTGTTACCTCTGATTCATGAGGGTATGATGATGGGATTACTGGTGACAGGTAGGGAAGACCGGCCTTGGAATGAACAAGAGCAAAGTGAAATTCAAAGGATAGGGCAAACGCTGGCGATCGCTTGTGTTTTGGATCAGCGTCGAGCATGGTTGCAACATCAGCTGCATCAACAACAAATTCTGCAAGAACAGCAGCGAGATTTACTTGATAACTTATTGCACCAGTTTCGCAACCCGTTAACAGCATTGCGGACTTTTGGTAAGTTGCTGTTAAAGCGACTGCGACCAGGCGATCCTAACCGAGATGTGGGAGATAATATAGTTCGGGAAAGCGATCGCCTCCAAGAACTGCTGCAACAATTTGAGAAAGTCATTGACTGGGATGCAGATTTAGCACCACTCACCCTGCCTGAAAATGAAGTATTTGTGGAAGCAACAGTGCAAAAAGAACCTAAACCAGCACTATTGTTGCCAGGAACGGGGGATAAAGCAGCGGATTGCGCTGTAGCCGATTTATTAGCACCATTGTTAGTCTCGGCTCGAGCAATCGCCCAAGAGCGAAATCTGCAACTGAAAGTAGAAATTCCGCAAAACTTGCCGCTAGTACGCGCTAATATCAAAGCCTTACAAGAGGTATTGAGCAATATTGTAGACAATGCCCTGAAATATACCCCCGCAGGCGGTAAAATTTTCATTCAAGCGGGACAACAAAAAGCTAATTTTCAAGGAATCGCCATTAGTGATAGTGGCCCTGGCATTCCCCCACAAGATTTAGAACATCTAGGAGAACGCCATTATCGGGGCGTACAGGCACAAACAGAAATACCGGGTACAGGTTTGGGAATAGCGATCGCTAAACAATTAATAGAGCAAATGCAGGGCGAAATTGAGGTTTTCAGCCCTGCGATTAACTCTAAGTTTTCTTCACTCGACGCACCGGGAACTACGTTTATTATTTGGTTGCCGGAAGTCGGGAGTTAGTCAGTTGTCAGTTGTTAGTTGTTAGTTGTCATTTGCCACCGACCACTGACCACTAACATTAACTATCTAAGTGAAACCAGCAAATTTTGATTGATTGTCATTTGTAAATCGGTGTCTGGGTTAATTGCGACTAAGTCAACACTCTTTTTGCCAAAGAATAAACCAATCAAAGCACCGATACCAGCGCCACCTAAAACTTCTTCTGTAGCAATGGCGCGATCGCCAGTAACCGCAGATACCGCAGCCGCCGCTCCTGCACCTAGAACAGTATCTTTAATGATTGCACTAGTACTAATGCCCTTCTTGACAGTTTCTGTTTTGGTAATCACTTCAGAAGAAGCGTTAAGCTGATATTCTTGTCCTGTGGTTAACACCAGTTTTTCAGCAATGAATTGAGAACCACCTGTAGCAGGTTTGAGTTGACCGACAACTTGACTACCAGCAGGAATCACTACAGATCCATCTTGCGTAACCACGTTCTGCGATACTGTCAGTGTCAAAGGCGCGGTTTCATCCTTAGTAACCAGAATTTTTTTAGCCTGATCGTACTTCACAGGTATGGCAGTGCCTTGAGGAATTGTTACAGATATCGGTGTTGGTGTAGTATTTCCCAGAGCAACGATATAAGGCGAGTTAATTGCTGAAGCTTGATTAGAACTCACCAATGCTTGGTAGATGAAAGCTGCTACCTGGGCGCGTGTAGCAGTTGTGGTTGGATTCAAGAATTTCACATTTGGATAGTTCACTACAATTTTCTTTTCAGTTGCCGCAGCGATCGGACTACGAGCGTAGTCAGCGATGCTAGAACCATCATTGAAGTATTGCAGAGTGCTTTCGACATTGGTACTGGCGGAATACTCCAGACCGTTGGCGAGAGAAACTAAAACTTGCTGGCGGGGAATAGCTTGGTTAGGCTCAAAACGATTGCCGGGATATCCTGATAAGAAACCAATAGTATAGGCTTGCTGAATGGCACTAGATGCCCAGTAGTCGCTTGGCACATCAATAAAACTGATTGGCTGCCGTTGCTGTGCTTTTTGGAAAGCTTTGTTGACCATCGCGGCAAATTGAGCGCGTGTCACTGCCTCTTCTGGACGAAAGCTCCCATCAGGAAATCCTGCGATTACACCTCTTTGTGACAATTCTTGAATAAACTGTGCTGCCCAATAGTTAGATGAAACATCAGAAAAAGTAGTTTGAGCCAAAGATGGCGAAACTGCAATAAAGGGTGCTACAGTCCCGGCTGTAATGCTTAAAGCCATGAGAGCAGATGTTGCAGATTGCCAACGATTTAAAGTAAACATTGATTTTTACTCCAGTAAAATTATTTTTTCTTCTGTTAGTTACTTAGACAATATATAAAATATAAAGTTCCTAAATCTCTGTTATTTATACATTTATTTATTACTCAAAACTTAGATATATTCAATAAATAGTAATATCCCTAAAATAAAAAATAGATATTAAGTAATAGTAAAATATCCTATTACTTAATACCTATGAAATACTACTTGCAACCAAAAAAATCCAAATCAAAATGGATATTGATTTAGACGATATGTAAATAGAATAGTTGCTGAAATATGATAAGTTTTACTGAGAAAAATGAAGCGATCGCACACCTAAGTTAAAGTGGCGATCGCTATTAGGAGATGATTAAAGTCACGACTGAAATTGAGTCCAACTTAGTAACGGTATAGTACTAAGTTAGAGTTCAGAGTCAGCCTCAAATCCTGGTTGCGAAGGACGAAAGCATCTCCTTCTGTTTTCCGTAACACTATACTTGCACCAGCACCAGCTGCCGCACCGATAATCGGTTTGATATCATTGATTTTGCGATCGCCTGTAACTAGCGAACCCAAAAGTCCAGCACCCGCACCAATAGCTGCATCAGTTAGAACCCTGCCAGAACTGGGGCCTTGCGAAACTCTTTCAGTTGTACTAAAGGTTTGAGAAGTTGCATTGATTGACTGACGCTGACCGTTAGAAAATATTAATTCTCGCGCTACGAACCGTACACCTTGTCCATAATCTCTATCTCTGGAATAACTGCCCAAGTTTACAGGTTCTAGCTGCCCGACAACTTCAGTGTTCCTGGGAATCAATATATTTCTGTTGCTGTCGATAATGTCATTAGCTATCCTCAGCGTTAAAGATTTAGTATCACCGGGTTTAACAGTAACTTTGTCATCTTTAATTTTGACGGGAAAATTCACTCCAGAAGGAATGGTAACTGTTCTTGATTGCCCAATGTTGTATTGTGCGTTAGCAGGAGCTACTGCAATCATAGGGATAACGGCACTTGTGGCAATTGCCATTGTCATTAGTGCAGCAGTACCAGATTTCCATTGATGAAGGCGAGTCATAGGTGGGCTTCCATTATGTCTGTAATGTGTGTAATGACGAGGCTTTACGGAGATTGTTTCTGACTATTTTCAAACGTGACTTTAGTCATATTCCGAAGGTGAGGGTTATTCTGACATACGGAATATGTGTAATTGTTCCTCAAAGTTAATTAAAAATTAAGAGTTTGAGAGATTGCTATGCTTGGATTCTTTGGTAGAAACGATGCATGGAGTCAAGGACGTGTGTCAACTCGTCGGCTTCTGCTTGCAGTTGAGCGATTCCCTCTTGAGTCCAGACTTCAGCAGCGAACAAACGTAGTCAATAACAAGTTTTATTGGCTTCTTTAAGTGCAATCATCGTCTTGCTGATAAAGTCTGCTTTACTCTGTCCAGCCTGCGCTTCTTCTACTCTTCTTGGGTAATAAACCTCGTCCATTTTGAAACCTGAAGTTTCTAATAATTCAGATGCGTCATTGCGACGTAAGGAAGCAATCTCAGTATCTTGGCAAAAAACTACAGTTCTCAAGGTAGACAAATTTTACATCTAATTTTCAAGTTTTATATTTCCCAAAATATTGCCCCACTGACTATGAAACCTGACTCTAAAGCCTCAGAATTTTGAATTATCATTGGGTAATAATAAAGTATCCTCAATTTGATGTCTCATTTCACGGCTGATATAGCAATCGCTATTTAGGCAATCTACTAACAATAGATTGGCATTGTAATACTGCTTCAGTAGTATTTTATCTTCATCATTGAACTGCCACTCATTACCAAAATTATGTTTTAAAACTAACTGAGATGTTATACTATCGAGTCTAGTCTGTCTTTTATTTCCAATCCAGTCTTTTAACCAATTTCTTGATTCATCTTCGTTATTATATAGAACTGGTACTTGTAATAAGTCTTCCTTAATTTGTTGCAATTCTTGCCTTCTTTGAGAATCGGTATCTGGGTCACGAAGTATATAAACAATGGCATTATCACGCGCCAGAGCAATGGCAAAGGCAGGTTTAGAATCACAATAATACTTACTATCAGTATCAACAATATTTTGAGCGATACTAATCGTATCAATAGTAAGGTTAGGTTTGTTATGGGCACGACTTAATAAACTCGCACAAGCAAGAACACAAGTTCCATACTGGTCGATAGCACAACCAAGTGGACGGTCAGGGTCTATTTCAAGGTCTATGTTAAGATAAAAAGCTCTAACCGCTGCTGATTTGTAGGAAACATCAACAGAAAGAGATTTATCTTTTACCCATATTAGGAACTGTTGCAACTTCCGATCGCTAGCTGCGATCGCATCAATTTTCTCTTTCATTAACAATAATAAACGATCTGCATTTGGTGACATTCCAACTGCTAGCAAAAATACTTCTCGCCAGCTTTTCTCGGTAATATGACTAACAAGACTTTGCAATGCTTGTTCTGATGACTGTCTTACTACTACAAATTCTCTAGCTACAAAATACTCATGAAATGTGAGGTGAGAAAATGAGTAAATTCCTTTTGCCCTTGCTACAACTAACCCATGATGATATTCAATGGAACGTAAAATTTCCTCACTGTCGAATTGCAATGCTTCCTCGTCAGTATTAGCATCAGGTAAATTGCGAATGTAATCTACTATGTATTGTTCTGCTGCTTTTTGCTTGAAGAAATAGTCACCTCGCTCAAAGGTAATTAGAGCAATTTTGCTAAGTAAATCTTCTTTGCGTGGTACTGATAGTTTTTTATAAACTTGGTTGCGTTGAATTCCTCGCTTGGCATCCCATTTTTTTAGTAAGGCATCCAATCCTTCTTTGTAGAGTTCAGAACGGTTTGCTGAGAAATTCCCTGACTCTTCAAATGCTAAACATAGAAGCGTCAGTAACAAAGGACTAGCTGCGAGTTGTTTGATGCGATTATTGTCTTCAAGGCGTTTAATAAAATTCTCTGGTTTTACAGCTTTACTCTGAAACCATTTGTTGGCAAAGTTAGCAATTTGTTCATCGTCAAAATCAGCAACTTCTACTTCTGTAAACTTCTCAAAAGTATATTCCCGTGCTGCAATTCGGCAAGTCATTACAAAGTGATTGTCTGGAAAACGGTCAGAAAACTCACGAATTTCGTTTAAGATGCGCTTGCTATCTTCTTCCCTAACCTCATCCAAGCCATCGAGTAAAATTAATGCCTTACCACGAATTATCACATCTGGGATAGAAGAGATAAATCGTGTTTCCAGAACACTGCTTCCTGTATAGATAGGATTGATTGCACCTTCACTAAGGTATTGCAGTAATCCAGGTTTATTTCCTGCTTCGGCAAAGTCTTTAAGGGTGACAAAAATCGGCACATGTTCAGCCTGAAACTCACCTCCAATAGACTGAATAGCTAAATATTTTAAAAACGTGGTTTTCCCCGCCCCTGGTTTGCCCAAAATCATTAATTTGGGATATTTTTCAACTGCCTCTAGTCCCGGTACTCGTTTTTCGCTGATTCTTGCAAGTCCAAAACGGTCAAAATCCTCGTTTGTAGACTCTTGCAATAATTCATCAATTCCTAGCCGTCGTCGTCCAATGATTTTCTCCAGAATGTTGACGCTTGTGTAAATGTCATTTAACTCGATAGGTTGAGTCATATCTAGCACCCGCATTGTGCCGCAGCGTTCTTGAATGCTGGGTTTTATCTTTGCACGTACCTCTTGGACTATGGCATCGATATCAATGCAAGTGTCTGGATGTGCTTTTGCTTCTGGTTCAGCAACAACTTCATCCCACTCCAGATCTAGCCTGTCGCAAATCTGGACAAAGAGATTGCGATCGACAGGTTTACCCGTAAAGAACTTTCCAATTGGCTGGCGAGTTACTTCTAAGTCTTCGGCTAATGCCTTTTGCGTCAAAGAGTAACGAATTAAAGCTTTTTTTGCTTTTTTGATACCTTCTGGAGAACAGTAAAGCGATCGCCCAGTCATAGCTTCACCACAATACTAGTGATGATTTTAACGGCAAAATTTTGAATTCATTCCCATCGCATACACAACTCACTCATATTGCAAGCTTGTATGCAAGCCTGTAGCAACCACTCGCCTGTAAAGCTAAGAACGTAGCGATCAAACGATTTGGAGTAATTCAATGTTGTTTAGAAAGTTTCCTTACAGAGATGAAGTGCTGGCTGCTGTAACGGTGATTATGGTGATTGGTTCTCTGACTCTCGCAGCGATCGACGAGAAAAGTTGCCCTCAATTTATAGAACTGACAAAATTCGCTGTAAGTACTTATATTAGACTTTTGATACCGCAGTCAAGGTCAAATGATACTGATAGCAACTCAAATAAAATTGATGAACAAGACGAAGATGAAAAACACCGATGAAACTTTCATGACAAGTCACTTTGCTTCTCAGCCTACTATTGGGATAGCCTTGGTGAAGTAACTACCCAATTTATCCTTACTTCTTTAAAAGCTTGGCAAGCAGCAGAGGTTGAGAAGGAAAATCTCTTTTTGCCTTCTTCTCTGCCAACAGTGAAAAATAAATGATAACTTCCAAAAGTTTGATTTTTCTTTGAATATGAGCATAATAATTTGCCTAACATGAAAAATTCGCTCATAATATTGTTAATTTTCGTAAAATTGAGGTCTTCAGGACTAGAAACCTGATATTTACCTAGCTAAACTATCAAGAGTGCATCTGTACTGCTAGTTAATAAAACATAGATGTGGCGCTATAGCCTCAATGATCCCAGTACAACTTATCCTCAAAAACTTTCTTAGTTACCGTGATGCAACTTTAAATTTTAACGGTCTGCATACGGCTTGTATTTGTGGTTCTAATGGTGCAGGTAAATCGTCTCTACTCGAAGCAATCACCTGGGCAATTTGGGGTGAAAGCCGCGCCGCCGCTGAAGACGATGTGATCCATGCAGGTGCCAAAGAAGTGCGGGTGGATTTCACTTTCCACAGTAATCAGCAAAAATACCGGGTGATTCGCACGCGAGTACGGGGTGCTAGTGGTGTCCTCGAATTTCAAATAGAAACACCCTCCGGCTTTCGCGCCCTGACAGGTAAAGGAGTCAGAGCAACACAGGATTTGATTTTAGAACACATCAAGCTGGATTACGATACTTTTATTAATTCTGCTTACCTGCGTCAAGGTCGAGCAGATGAATTCATGCTCAAGCGCCCCAGCGAACGCAAGGAAATTTTGGCGGAGTTGTTGAAACTCAATCAGTACGATGATTTAGAAGAACGGGCAAAAGAATCATCGCGCCAGTTTAAAGCTAGGGCAGAAGAGTTAGAGCGTTCCTTAGAAGCAATTAAAATTCAACTGCAACAACGTGAGGTAACACAGGCACAAAAAGCAGAATTAGAAGCCGAACTCAACCAATTGCAGCAGGTACAAGCTTTCGATAATATCCAATTGCAGAGTTTGCAAGTTGTCCAGCACCAGCGGCAAAATTGGGAACAACAACTCAGCTTTGTCAGGCAACAGTACCAGAATTTAACTCAAGATTGCGATCGCCTGCAACAAGAATACTCAGCAGTCAGAAGTCAGCTAGCAGATTTAGAAGCTATCTTAAATCAAGAAACTGAGATTAAAAACGGCTACGCTCAGTACCAAAGTCTGCAATCTCAAGAAGAAGCATTTGCGACTAAATTTGAAGAATATACCCGCGCTACAGGGCTACGTCAACAAAAGCAACAGCAACTAACCAAACAAATTCACGAAATTGAACGCCAACTGCAACAAGTCCAAGGACAATTAGAAGCCTTGCAGCAGCAAGAGCAAGAAATTCAGCAAACTCTCAGCAAATCAGGTGAAGTCGAAGCTGGTTTAGCACAACTTACAGCAGCGCGGCGACGTGTAACTCATCTGGATGAACTGCAAATGCAAGTAAGTCCCATGTTGCAACAGCGGCAAAATTTGCAAAGCCAACTGCATCGGGTTGAAGCTAATTTAAGAGCAAGGCTAGAACAATTACAAGCCACAGAAAACCAACTGCAACGTTCTTCACGTCGCCAACCGCAACTGCAACAAGCGGTGATGGAAGTGGGGATACAAATCGATCAAATGGAAAAAGACCGGGTTTATCTGCAACGAGTTCAGGAAAAAGGGCAGGAAAGGCGACACTTTATCGAACGGCTACAAGCTCAGCAACGGGAGTATGAAAGGTTTTTGGGAGAACTAGATCAAAAACTGCAAATGCTTCGCAACCCCGATGCTATTTGTCCTTTGTGTGAGCGTCCTTTAGACGAACATCACTGGAATCGCGTGGTAGACAAAACCAAAGACGAGTACCAAGAAACTGAGGGGCAATTGTGGGTATTCCGAGAACAAATGGCAGTTTCAGATCGAGAAATTCAGTTATTGAGGCAGGAATACCGAGAAATATCGCAAAAGTTGGCGGCTTATGATGCTTTGCGAGAACAGAGAGGACAATTGGCAGCACAACTGCAATCTACAAGCGATGCCGAACAACAGTTGCAACAACTGGCTGCTGAAATGCAACATCTAGAGCGATCGCTGCAAGCTGGTGATTATGCACCCGACAAGCAAGCCGAACTGCAACAGTTAGAAGAATATCTGCAACAATTGAATTATAGTGAGCAAGACCATGCTCTTGCCCGCAGTGAAGTGGACCGGTGGCGGTGGGCAGAAATTAAACAAGCACAAATCAAAGATGCCACTAAGCGTCGAGCTACACTAGCAGCCCGAAAGCCAGAATTGCAAGCTCAGATTGCCCAATTACAAACCAGAATCCAGCAAGAGCAAACTGATTCTGAATGTGCTAGACAAATCGCCGCCCTTGAGCATCATATTGCTGAAGTTGGCTATAGTTCGGAACAGCACAATAACCTGCGTATGGCTGTACGCCAAGCCCAATCTTGGCAGTTGCGTTATCAACAGCTTTTAGCAGCCCAGCAGCAGTATCCGCAACTTCAGACAAGATTACAAGAGCTAGAGTCGTCTAGAAGCGTCAGGCTAACAGAGCGCCAAAAACTCGCTAGCCAAATCGACAGTATTATCCAGCAGCTAGCCCAAACAGCCAACCCAACCGAGCAAATTCAAGCTTTAGAGCAGCAACTTCAAGTACGTAGACGGCAATTAGACGAACACATAGCGAAGTTGGGGCGTTTAGAACAGCTGGCTCACCAACTGGAAACTATGCAAATTCAATACGAGCAACAGCAACAGCAATTGCAATCTTGTAAACGAGAATATCGAGTTTATCAAGAATTAGCACAAGCCTTTGGTAAAAATGGCATCCAAGCTTTGATGATTGAGAATGTGTTGCCTCAATTGGAAGCCGAGACAAATCAACTACTTTCGCGGTTGAGTGCTAACCAGTTACATGTGCAATTTATTACCCAAAAAGCTGGACGAAATGGCAAGTCAACGAGGAAAAATGCCAAGCTGATAGACACCCTAGATATCTTAATTGCTGATGCTAGAGGTACGCGAGCTTATGAAACTTACTCTGGTGGCGAAGCATTTAGAATTAACTTTGCCATCCGTTTGGCTTTGGCGAAATTATTGGCACAGCGAGCGGGTGCGGCGTTGCAATTGCTAATTATAGATGAGGGATTTGGCACGCAGGATGCCGAAGGATGCGATCGCTTGATTGCAGCAATTAATGCGATCGCCTGCGATTTCGCTTGTATCCTCACAGTCACTCATATGCCTCATCTCAAAGAAGCCTTCCAAGCCCGCATTGAGGTTAATAAAACACAACAAGGTTCGCAGTTAAGTTTGTTAATTTAATTAATACGTCAGTTGTTTAATTTTTTACTAATTCTTTTTTATTTATTTAAAGTCTAATTCATAAGTCAGACACATACAGCGGATTTCAACTGAGTGAAGTACACAAGCTAGGTCTAAAAGTTAGGCATAAAGCCTGTTTTACTTCTGAATTCTGAATTCTGACTCCTGAATTCTGACTCCTGAATTCTGCTGTACTTATGCGCTGCCACACATAAGACAAGGTTTTGTATGATTTTAATCATCTCATGAGTCCGATCGCAACGCAGATTTTCTAGGCAGCAAAGGCAAACTATGAATCAGCAGCAACCTGACGCAGATAATACCAATCATCTAGACTCATACCGTGCTTTGGCACTGCAAGTTACATGTCATGCGGTAAATCAAGCACGCGATCGCCAAGCAGCTCGTTCGCTGATGCTAAACTCGATCGCTCGCTTGGCGCAACAAATCGCTGCTAGTATTGCTTTCATTGGCTTTGACTGTCGCTTAATTGTACTACCAGAATATTTCCTCACAGGCTTTCCGATGGGAGATTCTCTGGCTGGGTGGGCAGAAAAAGCTTGCCTAGAAATGGCTGGTGCTGAATACGAAGCCCTCGGTAAAATTGCCCAAAAACATCAGATATTTTTAGCTGGCAATGCCTACGAAATCGATCCCAACTTTGTCGGGTTGTACTTTCAAACTAGCTTTGTCATTGACCCTTCAGGTACAGTTGTTTTACGGTATCGGCGGTTGAATTCTTTGTTTGCTCCCACACCTGGCGATGTCTGGGATAAGTATCTCGACTGTTATGGGTTAGAGGGGGTTTTCCCTGTGGCAAAGACGGCGATTGGTAATTTAGCAGCTTTGGCATCGGAAGAAATTTTGTATCCAGAAGTGGCGCGGTGTTTAGCAATGCGAGGAGCAGAGATTTTTCTGCACTCCACATCAGAAGTGTATGGCAAGACGCTAACGCCTAAAGATGCTGCTAAAATTTCTCGTGCTGTGGAAAATATGGCATATGTAGTTTCAAGTAATACTGCTGGTATTGCTAATATCCCTATCCCCGTTGCTTCAGCTGATGGTGGTTCTAAAATCATTGACTATCGGGGAATAGTATTAGCTGAGACAGCTACAGGCGAGAGTATGGCAACTTTTGCAGAGATTGACTTAGGAGCATTACGCCGCGATCGCCGCCGTCCAGGGTTACATAATTTACTCTCACGCCAGCGTTTTGAGTTATATGCCCAAAGCTACAGCCAGTCACAATTTTACCCAGCAAATACTATGCTGGAAAAAGAAGTAGATCGCAAGCACTTCATCCAAACACAACAAGCAACCATTGAGCGTCTAGCTAAATTGGGGATAATTTAAATCGAGAATTTGAACATAAAGTGTCAGTGTCAGAAGTGGCTTTTTCTTGGTGTTTTAGTGCCCTAGTGATGAAAAAATAATCATTGAACCCCTAAGAGGATGTTTGAAAAGTCCCTGGTGATGTATCAAATAGTTTTAGATCCCCCTAAATCCACGCCACTTGCTTCAAGTCGGCACAGCCGCCCAACGCAGTGGCTCCCCTTGAAAAGGGGGACTTTAATTCCGGTTCCTCCCTTGTAAAGGGGGGCTAGGGGGGATCAACAAGTGCCTAAAATCACAGCTAACCACTTTTCAAAAACCCTCTAAGACACTTAAGATACAAAAACGAAAATAGTCTTCTCTATTTGAGATTTGGGTTCGTTTACTACCCAGCTTTACAAGGGTAGGCATAGGGAGTAATGACCAATGACAAATGACAAATGACAAATGAATAAACCAATAGAAGTTCGCAACCCCAGGACTGGAAAATTTGACTACGTGATTATTCCACCACCCCCGAAGTTGGTGGCACAGCAATGTAGCCGCGCCCGGAGAGCGCAACCTCGTTGGTATCAGTTGGGTGTAGAAGGTAGAATTGAGGCTTTACAAGAATGGAAGCAAGCTATACTAGCTGAGCGCGATCGCCTTACAGAGGCTTTGATAAATGATACGGGAAGATTATCAATCTCTGTCCTGGAAATAGACTCATTCCTTTCTAGCATCGATCGCTGGTGTGGATTAGCGCCAGACTTGCTGCAAGAATCTGCAAAAAATACAGCTATCCCGTTTATTGCCCTCAAACAAACATTGGTTCCTTACTCCCTAGTTGGGGTAATTAGCCCCTGGAATTTTCCGCTGTTGCTGTCTACGATTGATGCCATTCCAGCATTACTAGCGGGTTGTGCTGTGATTGTCAAACCGAGTGAAATTGCTCCCCGCTTTGTCGCACCGCTGATTCTCGCACTTAACACCGTTCCCCAGTTGCGTGATGTACTAGCTTTTGTTGAGGGAGCAGGCGAAACGGGTGCTACCTTGGTAGAAAATGTCGATTTGGTATGCTTTACAGGCAGTGTAGCCACGGGGCGAAGAGTGGGAGAAGCAGCAGCTAAACGGTTTATTCCGGCTTTTTTAGAATTAGGGGGGAAAGACCCTGCGATCGTTTTGGAATCAGCCAATTTAGAATTAGCAACCTCAGCAATTTTGTGGGGTTCAGTCGTCAATACCGGCCAGTCATGCCTCTCAATTGAGCGCATTTACGTTGCTGAATCTATTTTTGAAAATTTTTATCATCAACTGATAGCCAAGGCTTCTCGCCTTCAGCTAGCCCACCCGACAGTTGAAAGTGGAGAAATCGGCCCAATTATTTCCGAAAGACAGGCAGCAATTATTAGCGACCATCTTTTAGATGCAGTCGAAAACGGAGCGGTAATTCACTGCGGTGGTAAAGTTGAAGCATTAGGTGGGGGCTGGTGGTGTCGTCCGACAGTAATCACTCAGGTTAATCATTCTATGAAAGTGATGACTGAAGAGACTTTTGGCCCGATTATGCCAGTGATGCCTTTTCCCACAGTTGAAGAAGCGGTGTACTTGGCGAACGACTCAATTTATGGACTGAGTGCTGCGGTTTTTGCGGGTTCGGAAGCAGAAGCTTTAGCAGTTGCTTATCAGCTAGATGCAGGTGCTATCAGTATCAATGATGCTGCTCTTACTGCCCTAATGCATGAAGGAGAGAAAAACGCCTTTAAATTCTCCGGTCTGGGAGGGTCGCGCATGGGGCCGGCGGCATTGAAGCGTTTTATGCGTTCTAAAGCTTGTTTGATTAAAACCAACTCTAGTAGCGACCCTTGGTGGTTCGATAAGAAGTAATCTATTTAAATTTAAGCGCGATCGCCCCTGCCACCAGACAAAGGAGCGATCGTCAACATAATTTAACGTGAGTTCGATGAACCTCTCCCTCCCAACCTCCCTCTCCTACGGGGAAAGGGAGGAGCAACAAAAAATTAAGGTTTTGGCTCCCCTCTCCGCGTCGGAGAGGGGTTGGGGGAGAGGTCAAAATAGAGCTTGTCGAACTCACGTTAATTTATAGTTAAACAATTAAGGTAAAACAACAGATGTGTCTTTACCATTTTTGTTTGCACCATTCAATAGTGTAGCTGTACTCTCAGATGGAGATTGGGAGTTGCTCGAACGGCGTGATGATTTCTGGCGTGGCTTGCCTCCCGCCTGGACATATTGCAAACTGTGTTTACCATAATGGGTTGCCACACTCATTAACATCTTTTCAGAATAGCTGTTTAATTCTTCTTCAGTTAGAGAGAGGCGACCTGCCATTTCATCCAGGGTAGAGAGTAAAGTATTGTAGGTTGATAGCTGGGTTTGCAAAATTTGGATACGGCTGTCGTAGTCTGTCAAATTCAATCCGTTGCCAAAGTCTAGTGTAGAGCTAATCGATCGCATTCCTGCAATTCGCCGTAGAGCTTTTTCGAGGGTGGGTGAACTGCGTTTTAGTCGTGCCATGAGATACGCTCCTCAGACAATTTATATGATTACTGTATTTTTTGTAGCAAATCGAACAATAAACTCAAATGAGAAATAATTCGGAAAAATTCCGTCAGATTGACATCGACATAATTATTTTTAGCTATTTATACTTAAAAATTTCTTAAACTAGTCAAAAAACATACTTTAAATAAGAAACAGATACCTCGAAATCATGTTCAAGTACTTCAAAATCATGTTGAGGTACTTCAAAGTCATATTCAAGTACTTCAAAGTCGTGTTGAGATACCTTAAAGTCATATTCAAGTACTTCAAAGTCGTGTTGGAGTACTTCAAAATCATGTTCAGGTACTTAAAAGTTGTATTGGAGAACTTCAAAGTTGTGTTGAGGTACTTTGAAATTGTGTCGAAGTATTAGATGATGGGTTTCCTTGCCTTAACCCAATCTACGGCAAAGGCGATCGCTCAATCTTGTAGGATGCGTTACGCGCTTCGCTAACGCATCCCCAAAACTCTCAACTCACCGATCCCAAACCTCTAATAAAGGCATCAACTCTTCCTTTATTCCCCAATCAACCGAGTAAATACCCTGTGCTACATATCGGTGAAAACTTGAATACTTCCAATCCATTGCTCGCTGACATAACCCATGCTTGACTGGATTGTAATGGATATAATCACAATGCCGCGCAAAATCAGCATCATCTCGAATCCAATGTTCCCAAAATCGTCGCTGCCAAAGATTGCTCTCTCTCCGTTTTTGCCGCGATTCACTTTGGTTTGCCTGCAACTGTAGCACAGATGCTCCTTGCTTGGTGACATCGCTTTTAATCAATTGCCAACGAGTTGCATAATCACTATCATTGGATGGTAAAGTCCAGATGCAGTGGATGTGGTCAGGTAACAATACAATGGCATCGATCGCAAACGGATATTTTTCACGAACCTTGAGAAATGCAGAGCGCAGCAAAGGACGAGCAACATCCGTACAAAGCCACGGTTGTCTTTGATGTGTTACCTGGGTAAAGAAGTAGGTGCCACCCTCAATCTTCCTTCTGCGGTAGCTGGTCATTGAATTATGCAATTCGGATTTATTGATTAGTCTGCCCAAATCTAGCAGATAACAACCCATAATTCAGCGCGTTATTTCTACATGGCGATGCGTTACGCTATTGCTAACGCATCCTACGAGATGGGCGATCGCACTTTAATGTCAATCTTGTTTATTGGGCAATACGGTTGAGTGTTGGAATCTGGGAACTTTGGGCTACCCAGATGTGTTTTATTTTGTAGTATATAAAATAGCGCTTAAAAGTCCTCGGTCAATTTATCGGCATGGTTGCAGACGACAGCATAGATTTTCAAACGTATCTACAATCTCTCAGCGAGGATGACATATTCAGAGATTGGCAAGATTTATACACGCCAACTGATGCCCTAGACCGTCAAAGACTTGAACCAAAAAAATCGCGCAGACGCTTAGATTTGAGTTTGATGGTGCAAACAGTACCACAGCAACCAGAAGGTGAAGCACCAGACAGAGAAAAAATTGAACGGTTGAATATTCTCGAAGGATTACGGAAGTATTCAACTAGCCATGTCTTGCTAGTAGGAAGACCAGGTTCAGGCAAATCTACAGCTTTAGAACGTTTGGTGTGGGAAGAAGCCCAAAAGGGGAAACAGGGAGAACTAAATCAGAAAATTCCTGTGCTAGTGGAGTTAAGACGCTACAAAACTTCAGTACTGGATTTAATTGGAGATTTTTTGACTAGCCATCAATTAGACCTCAATAGGACAGAGATTGAAAATCTTCTGTTGACAGGGCGATTTTTGTTACTTGTAGACGGGTTGAATGAATTACCCAACGAAGAAGCCAGACGAGATTTAGATGGGTTTCGGCAGAAATACCACCGAGTCACGCCGATGATTTTTACCACGCGGTATTTGGGGGTGGGGGGTGATTTAGGTATTGAGAAAAAGCTGGAAATGCAACCCCTCACAGAAGCGCAGATGCAGCAGTTTGTCCGCGCCTATTCAGAGGTGGGTGATGAAATGCTGCGCCAGTTGGCTGGACGCTTGCGAGAATTGGCGGAAACGCCGCTGTTATTGTGGATGCTGTGTGAAGTATTCAATGATGCTAAACAAATTCCTACTAGTTTAGGTGAGTTGTTTCGTTGGTTCTCTGGAGAGTATCACAAACTCAAGGAAAATGTGCCAATTTCTGAAGGGTTGCCTAACTGGCAATCTGATTTATTGCAGCATCTAGCATTTGTAATGATGCAAGGCGATAATTCTATAGAGTTGCGATTAACTATTTCTGAACAGCAAGCTAGGAATGTTTTAGCAACATTTTTACAGAACAAAGTAGCTCATGCTGATGATTGTGCTAGACGCTGGCTAAAAGATTTGCTCAAATATCACTTGATTCAATTGCGAACAGATAATGAAATGGAATTCCGCCACCAGCTAATTCAGGAATACTACGCCGCAGAATCTATACTCTCACAGCTTGACAATATTAGTGATGAGAGGCTGAAACGGGATTATCTAAATTGCTTGAAGTGGACAGAACCCGTAGCGTTGATGTTAGGGTTGGTGAATGATGAAAGGCAGGCTTTACGAGTGGTTAAGTTAGCCCTAGATGTAGATTTTAAGTTAGGGGCTAGGTTGGCAGGAGAGGTAAAGCGAGAGTATCAGAAAAAAACAGTCAATTTAATTTTAAACTTAGACATTCATGAATTACTCAAAGTTGAGTTTTTGGGTATCACTCACTCTGAATATGCCGTTACTTTTTTAAGTAATTCGTTGCAGGATGAAGATTCTAGTGTTCGTTGGAGTGCTGTAGAAGCGTTAGGAGAAATCGGCAATGAAGTGGCGGTAAATGCCTTAATTGAGGCTTTGCAGAAGGAAGATTCTAATGTTTGTTGGAGTGCCGCAGAGGCGTTAGTAAAAATTGGCAACGAAGCGGCGGTAAATGCCTTAATTGAAGCTTTGCAGCATGAAGATTCTAGTGTTCGTGAGAGAGCCGCATCTGCCTTAGGAAAAATCGGCAATGAAGTGGCAGTAAATGCCTTAATTGAAGCTTTGCAGGATGAAGATTCTTATGTTCGTTGGAGTGCCGCATCTGCCTTAGGAAAAATCGGCAATGAAGCGGCGGTAAATGCCTTAATTGAAGCTTTGCAGTATAAAGATTATGATGTTCGTAGAAGTGCCGTAGAAGCGTTAGGAGAAATTGGCAATGAAGCGGCGGTAAATGTCTTAATTGAAGCTTTGCAGTATAAAGATTCTGATGTTCGTAGAAGTGCCGTAGAATCGTTAGGAAAAATCGGCAATGAAGCGGCGGTAAATGCTTTAATTGAGGCTTTGCAGGATGAAGATTATGATGTTCGTGGGAGTGCCGCAGAGACGTTAGGAGAAGTTGCTGGCTCTGAAGTTTTGCATAATATTTGGGAGTTACAATTAAAAACTCCCTCATGGGACAAAAGCGAAGCAATTTCTAAAATCCAAGAGCGTTGCAAATTTTATAATTATGAAATTTTTTATTCTGCTTTGGATGAGGAGACAAACAACGTCGATCTTTTAACTAGTTCTCTAAACACACTTAATCAAACACTCAAAACTATGTCAGAAACTCCTAAAAATGATTTTACAGGTGCTACCTTTGGCAACATCATAGGCAGTGTTACAGGAGATATTCATCGTGATAATATTGGCAATCAAAACAATTACCCGTCTACACAAGATATTGCTGATTTAAAAACCGTGCTTCAGCAGTTGCTTAAGAAAATGGAGCAGGATAAACCGACTGTAATCGATGCTCAACCAATTGTGGCTCAAGCTGTTGAGAGTCATCCAATACTAAAAGATAGGCAAGTGATTGAGCAAGTTATCAAAAATAATCCAACGCTCAAAGTACGTTTGCAAAGAGCGGTGACAGCAGCAGGTATTGAGACTGTCAAGATTTTATTTGCTCCTGCTGGTATTCCGATTGAAGCAATTAGGGCTTGGAATCAACCTGAATAGAAGTTGTTGGCTAATTTCTCTTTCGCTCGTCTCTAGTAGAGTTACTCTATTGAGTATTTGAGATTCATCCACGAATGTTTGAGGTTCGTGAATGAGTATCTAAGGTTCGCGAACATCTCTAAGCTAAAGATAAATCTGGTGATAGCCTCTGCAAAACTTGCTTTAAAACCATCGCTGTCCAATCTACGTCAGCTTCTGTGGTATCGCGCCCTAATGTCATGCGAATTCCACCCAATGCAGCTTTCTGGGAATAGCCCATCGCTAAAAGTATTGGGCTAGGGCTAAGTTTACCGCTATGACAAGCAGCACCAGCACTGATGCCAATGCCAGCAAGATTCAACTGTCGCACTAAAGTTTTACCATTAAATTTTTCCCCATCGGCCTGTTCTAGACAGAAACTGACATGGTGAGGTAGGCGGTGATGACGATCGCCTGTAGGTATTAAACCAGGAACATCAGCTAATAGATCAAACAAGCGATCGCGCAACTTAATTAACCGAGGTGTTTCAGTCGGCAATTCTTGTGCTGCTAATTCGGCTGCTACACCAAAGCCTGCAATTACAGGTACTGCTTGAGTCCCAGAACGCATTCCCATTTCTTGCCCACCACCATAAATTAAGGGCGCTAACTCTACACCAGGACGCACATACAATGCCCCTGCACCTTGCGGCCCATATAATTTATGGCTGGAAATGCTCAGTAAATCAACGGGTAATTTTTGCACGTTAATAGGTAAACGTCCCACAGCTTGCACTGCATCTGTATGAAACAAAGCCCCATGCGATCGCGCAATATTTCCTAGTTCTGCAATCGGTTGCACAGTCCCTACTTCACTTTGTCCGTAAATTACGGAAACCAAGACAGTGTTATGTCGCAATGCATCTTTTAAATCTAAAGGGTTGACGCTGCCTTTAGCATCTACACACAAGCGCGTCACTTCCCAACCCCACATTTCTAGCGATCGCACTGTTTCGGAAATTGCGGAATGCTCAACATAAGAAATAATTATGTGTTGAGGTACAACATACAACCGGGCAACACCCATAATTGCCTGATTGTCTGCCTCAGTGCCACCTGAAGTAAAGATAATAGATTCTGGGGTGGCGTTAATTAATCCAGCTACTTGAAATCTTGCTTGTTCCACAATTGTTGCTGCCCGTTGTCCCCATTCATGCAAGCTAGAAGGATTTCCCCATTCTTGGGTGAGAACAGCTTGCATCGCGGCGATCGCTTCTGGGCGAGTGGGAGTAGTGGCACTGTGATCTAAATATATTTGCATATCACCAATAATTGAGTGGAAACACAAGCTGGCAATCAGCTGAATTGAAAGTAAGGAGTAGGAGAAAATCTCACTTCAGCATCTATAGGTAAGTTAATTAATCTTGACAAATTATGAATTATTCTGCATCAATGGGTGGATTTTTCCTGATTGTAGGATTATTCTTCTACCTAATTTGGTCTACTCTATTTTGGGAATTATAAATGTGTTCGCTTACAATCAACTTTTAGCAGATTACCGTGCAAATTTTTCCCCGACAAAAATATTTATTTATATTTTTTCTGACATTTGCGATCGCGGCTTGTCAACGAGTCCAGTCCGAGAATAAGCGTTTAGCACCACTACCGCAAGACCCATTCGTTAAAGTTTACTTTAACCATTCCGAGTCTTCAGAATACAAAGAGTCTTACCGTCAGCAAACCCGCCTTGGGGATGATTTAGAAAAACAGATTGTCGATGCTATTTCCCAAGCTAAATCTACAGTTGATATGGCAGTACAAGAATTACGTTTACCTAAAGTTGCCCAAGCGCTGGCAGACAAACAGCAAGCTGGGATCAAAGTCAGAGTAATTTTAGAAAATACCTACAGCCGTCCTTGGAGTAGCTGGACACCCGATGAAGTCAAGAAGTTAGTACCAAGGGAACAAGAACGCTATCAAGAATTTCAGCGCTTTGTAGATGTTAATCAAGATAATAAAATTTCGCCAGAAGAAATCAAGCAACGAGATGCATTGATAATTTTACAAAACGCTAAAATTCGTTGGATTGACGATCGAGCAGATGGTTCATCTGGTAGTAGCTTGATGCATCACAAATTTGTGATTGTAGACAATCGCATTGTAATTGTAACTTCAGCGAATTTTACTTTAAGTGATACTTTTGGTGATTTTACAAATTCCAGTAGCTTAGGCAATGCCAATAACTTTTTACAGATTGACAGCCCAGAATTAGCATCTTTATTTACAGAAGAATTTAACATTATGTGGGGTGATGGGCCAGCAGGAAAGTTAGATAGTAGATTTGGTGTGAAAAAACCGATGCGATCGCCAAAAACGATCGCGTTAGGTCAAAGTAAAATTATTGTGCAGTTCTCGCCTAATTCTCCGACTCTACCTTGGAGTAATAGTACTAATGGTTTAATTGGCAAAACTTTAAATTCAGCCAATAAATCTATCGATATGGCGTTATTTGTCTTTTCTGAACAGCGTCTTGCCAATATTTTAGAAAACCGTCATCAAGAAAGTGTATCAATCCGGGCTTTGATTGACCCACAATTTGTTTATAGACCTTATAGCGAAGCCTTAGATATGATGGGGGTTGCTCTCAGTAATAAATGTAAACATGAAATTGATAATCACCCTTGGAAAAATCCGATTACTACCGTAGGCGTACCGACCCTACCCAAAGGTGATTTATTACATCACAAATTTGCTGTGATTGATAGTCAAACAGTAATTACAGGTTCGCATAATTGGTCAGACGCTGCAAATAATGGTAATGATGAGACATTGCTAGTAATTGAAAGCCCCATCGTTGCTGCCCATTATGTACGTGAATTTGCCCGTATTTACGCCGACGCTAAACCAGGATTGCCACTACAAATTCAAGAAAAGATTAAACTAGAAGAACAAAAGTGCCCCAAAATAATAACGCCTGATTCCAGTGAAAATAAAATAAGTTACCAAATAAATATCAACACCGCAACTATGGAAGAATTAATAACGCTTCCCGGTGTGGGTAAAAAGTTAGCACAGCGGATAATTATTAGCCGTAAACAGCAAAAATTTAGAGCTTTGCAAGATATAGAGCGAGTTCCGGGAGTGAGTAATAGGATGTTAGAGAAGTGGAGCGATCGCGTGACTTTATAGCAGTCTTGATTTATTTTTTATAATTGCCAATTTTCAAATATTCAGCATTGCATTGACTCTAATATTATTCAATAGCAATGTATAAAATATTATTTTTTTATGAATTTACTTGGCACATCATTTGCTTCAACGTGAAAAATATAGTATGGCGCTAACTTGCTTTTGACAATTTGTTATAAACTAATTCTATCTCACAATATAAATATGATTATTATATAAATAATAGTTCAAAATATATCCTATTAAGGTTTTAGAGTTTTGCAGAATTTATCTAGTTATCTATTAAACTTATTCAAAAACTTTGACCCTAGACCGCGGCTGATACTTGCCTTTGGCTTTGCTGCATTAGTCTCAGCAATACTTCCACCTCAATTACACATACCTACCCGTATTCTCTGCGCTTGGAACTCTGGTGCTGACTTCTTTTTAGCTATAACTTGGTGGAAGATGATTAAAGCTACCTCAGAAAAAACCCGTCGATATGCTGAGAATGAATACGAAGGTCGTTTACCTATATTTATGCTAATAATTGCTGCGGCTTCTGCTAGTGTATTAGCAATTGTATTTTTACTTACTGATAAAAAAGGACAGTCAACAATTTTGCTTACTTTACACGTCATACTTTCTATTATGACGATTATAGGTTCTTGGTTACTGGTGCATACAATGTTCGCATTGCAATATGCACACAACTATTATAAACATGTTAATCATAATCATAAAGGAGGAATAGCTGGAGGTTTAGACTTTCCCAACAACAATTATCCAGACTACTGGGAATTTTTATATTATTCTTTTGTTATTGGTATGACTAGCCAAGTATCTGATGTACAGACGACATCGCGCAAGATGAGGCGTTTAACTCTGCTACATGGCATATTTTCTTTCTTTTTTAACACAACTATTCTAGCTATAACCATCAATATTATTGCTGGACTAATTTAAAAATGATTGTATTTAATTATTTAAAAACTTGCCAAAATTATAGCGTTTTGACCTAGATACTTAAAAGATAAAACTTAATTACGTATTCAATTCAAACACGTAATAAAATGCTAATTAAACAAGATAGAATAACTATTCGTTTCATGCAAGATTGCATCCAGGATTATCAGCTAATGGCAAAATGGCTAACTGATGAAGATGTTTTAGAATTTTATGAAGGTAGAGATAATCCTTTCCTATTAGAAAGAATTATAGAAACATATCAGCCTATGGTAATGCGAGACGATCCTGTAATACCTTGTCTTATCGACTACCACAATATTCCTATTGGTTATATCCAGTATTTTTCGCTCAACGACTTACCGGAAAGTGACAGGCAAATGTATCACTTAAAAAAACTGATAATGTCTATGGAATTGACTTGTTTATCGGCGAATCAAACTATTGGAATCAAGGAATTGGTACAAAATTGCTGTCAGCCGCTGTAAACTATATTTTTGAAATATTGCAGGCACAAAAGATTGTCATCGATCCGCATGTTGACAATACTCGTGCCATCCGCTGCTATGAGAAATGTAGTTTTGTCAAAGTGCAGCTATTGCCAGCCCACTAAGTGCATGAAGGAAAATATTTAGATAGTTGGCTCATGGCACTAGAGCGAAAGAAATCATTACACTGAGAGTAGTTCCCCTGCTGGGATTGACAGTCCTATAGAAATGATGACTCAACAAACTGCGAGAATATGTATTCTTGGTGGAGGCTTTGGCGGTCTCTACACTGCCTTGCGCCTAAGCCAGTTACCTTGGGAATCTACGCAAAAACACGAAATTGTGCTGGTAGATCAAAGCGATCGCTTCTTATTTTCCCCTTTACTGTACGAATTACTCACTGGGGAACTACAAACCTGGGAAATTGCCCCACCCTTTGAAGAACTTTTACAAGGTACAGGTGTACGTTTTTACCAAGCAGTTGTGTCTGGAATTGACACCGACCAGCAGCGAGTACATCTACAGGACGGGCCAGAAATCCCCTACGATAGATTAGTGCTAGCTTTAGGTGGAGAAACACCATTAGATGTGGTTCCTGGCGCGACATCCTACGCCCACCCATTCCGCACCATCAATGATGCCTATCGTTTAGAAGAACGCCTGCGAGTATTGGAAGAATCTGAATTAGACAAAATTCGCGTGGCAATTGTTGGGGCTGGCTACAGTGGCGTGGAATTAGCCTGTAAGCTAGCAGACAGACTAGGCGAAAGAGGACGCTTCAGACTAATTGAAATCAGCGACCAAATTTTGCGAACTTCCCCAGAGTTTAACCGTGAAGCAGCCAAGAAAGCTTTAGAAGCACGGGGTGTATTTCTGGATTTAGAAACCAAAGTTGAATCAATCGAGCAAGATACTATATCCTTGGAGTACAAAAACCAAGTAGACACGATTCCTGTAGATTTAGTAATTTGGACTGTAGGAACGCGAGTTGCCCCTGTAGTCAAAACATTGCCTCTCAAACAGAACCAGCGCGGTCAAATCAATACTGAATCAACTTTGCAAGTTCTTGACCATCTAGAAATCTTTGCTTTAGGAGATTTAGCAGATTGTCGTGATGCTGAAGGTCAAATAGTCCCCGCTACCGCACAAGCTGCCTTTCAACAAGCTGATTACGCAGCTTGGAATATCTGGGCTTCTCTCACCAATCGCCCCTTACTTCCCTTCCGCTATCAACAGTTAGGAGAAATGATGGCACTAGGGAAAGATAACGCTACTATGACCGGTTTAGGAATTAAACTAGATGGTACTTTGGCATATATTGCCCGTCGTCTTGCTTATCTATATCGGATGCCAACTTTAGATCATCAGTTAAAAGTTGGTTTTAATTGGCTAGTCCGTCCTATTATAGAAACACTTTCTCAGTAGAAATTTTTAGAATATAACATTAGAAATGTAGGTAGGGCATATGCCTTACCTATATTAGTTTGAGCCTAAACTTGTAATGACAAAAATCTTCAAAATTCTGCAATCTAATTGGTTTTGGATTTTCTTTGCCACCTGTTTAATCTTGTTTTCCTTTACTATCTTTTCCAATTGGGTAGTAATGGTAGGAATTTGGTTTGGATTATTTTTTGTTTTTAGATTTACTCAATTAGAAGCAAAATTATCTGAAAAAGAACATAGAATTTATATATTTACAGTTTTGCTTTATCCTTTGGTCGAAAGCTGGATAAAATGGATGATTGAAAAAAATGTCATTCCTTACTCTTGGTTTTGGCTCAATCGGTTAGAGCATTTCTGCTGGGCGTTGGCAGTTGTTATTATCTTTTTACCTATATTTACAGATATATGGAAAACTTTAAAATGGTGGCAAAGCCTAATTTTCTTAATTGGATTCACCTGTTTTATTGGTAATTTAAACGAATTTTTTGAATATCTTTTGCGCTCTCGTTCCAGCTCGATCAATTATCGGATATTTGCTGCTTACTACTGGGATACAATTTATGACATGATGATGAACATAATCGGCGGTTTTGTTGGTTTTATGGTCTTAACATGGAAGACTAGGTAATAAGCTGTTATGTTTTTAATTTGCACATTGAGACGGCAGAGGGGCAGAGGGGCAGAAGAGAGGGTTTGCAGGTTTTACCTAAAATGATTATGAGGCAAATTGTAGGCGCGACAGCTTAACAAATCATGCCCGAACAACAACGCCAGTCGCTTCCAGGGGAGAATACCTACAGGCGCTGGCTTTTTAGGACTTAAGCACTTGGTATTATGGAACGACCAAAAGTTATTTTTTTAGACGCTGTGGGCACACTCTTCGGAGTCAAAGGCAGTGTGGGCGAAGTTTATAGTCAGATAGCCCAAGAATTTGAAGTTGAAGTTTCAGCCGAAACATTAAATAAAACATTTATCCAAAGCTTTAAAGCAGCACCACCACCTATCTTCCTAGATGCCGATGCACAAGATATTCCCCAACGAGAGTTCGATTGGTGGCGGACAATTGCCCTAAACACTTTTGAAAGTGCAGGTGTTATCAAGCAGTTTTCTGACTTTTCTGCTTTTTTTAGCGAACTTTATATTCATTTTGGTACTGCCGAACCGTGGTTTGTGTATCCCGATGTCTTTCAATCTCTAGTAAACTGGCAGCGATTAGGAATTGAACTGGGAGTATTGTCTAATTTTGATTCTCGAATTTATTCAGTATTACAAAGTTTAGGATTGAGCAATTATTTCAAATCCGTCACTATTTCTACTCAAGCACGTGCAGCTAAACCCGATCCCCAAATTTTTGCCATTGCCTTAGAAAAACATGACTGTCCACCTCAAGCAGCATGGCACATTGGTGACAGTATTGTAGAAGACTACCAAGGTGCCAAAGCAGCGGGATTGAGAGGTATTTGGATCGATCGAGAGAAAACTTAATATTGTCAGTTGTTGAAACCTACCTGCAAAACCTGCACCTCTTCTTGTGGAGAAATTAATGTTGTACCTATTGGTAGAACAGCTAAGGCATTGGTTTGGGCTAGGTTAATTAAATTACCAGAACTATGACTACCGCCAGCTTTGTAAAATTGATAAACTCCGTCAACTATATCCAAGCGACCCCAAATATAAGCTTCACGCTTGCCGTCCGATCGCAATTCATCATGCGATCGCACTTTCACAAATACTGGTTGCCAACCTTCAGCAAGTCCCGAAAGTTTCTTAATTGTCGGTTGCACAAATCGCCAGAAAGTTACTAATGCAGCTGCAGGATTTCCAGGTAAACCAAAATAAATTGGTGAATTTTGAGTTGGGAAAGTAGCGACGGTAAGGGGTTTACCTGGTCGCATTTCCACGGCGCGAATGTGAATTTTTGCCCCTAGCGACTCCAAAATTTGGTCAACATAGTCATAATCTCCCACAGAAACCCCGCCAGAAGAGAGAACTATATCAGCATTAGCTATGCCGTGGCTCATGACTTTCTCTAGTGCAACTGGATCATCTTTTACAATACCCAATAATAATGGTTCTCCCCCACTTTCTCTAACCAAAACTGCTAAAGCATATTGATTTGAATCTACAATTTGTCCGGGTTGTAGCGGTCGATCGAGAGTTACCAACTCGTTACCACTAGAAAAAATAGCCACACGCGGACGACGGTAAACATTTAATTGAGGGCACTTCGCCGCAGCTAACACAGCAATTTCCTGAGCATTTAATCTAATTCCTGCTGGTAGTAGTTGTGTTCCAGCTTGGTAAAAAGAAGCTTTATGTCTGACAAATTCTTGCGACTTTGTTGGCGCAGCGAGGATAAAAACACGATTTTCTTCCCGGCGTGTCTTTTCTTGCATAATGACAGTATCCGTTCCTGCCGGCATCACCGCACCCGTGAAAATCCGTGCTGCTTGTCCTGGTTGAATTGTGGATTTTGGTTGATTTCCCGCAGGAATATCTTCAACAATTTCTAAAATCGCTGGCTGTTCATTACTAGAGTGCTGCACATCTTCGTAACGCACTGCATAGCCATCCATTGCTGAATTATCCCAATGGGGAAAATCCAGTAGACTAATAACAGGCGTTGCCAAAATTCGACTATCCGCTGCTAGCAAATCTACAACTTCAATATTTTGCTGATTATCTAACGGTTGCACCAAATTCAAAATGATTGCTTCTGTATCGCTGACTGATGGCATAGTAAATAACTCTAGTTTTTACTCTTCTCGATTACCCCTTCTGCTCGCCACTGTTTATAGTGCCAAAATACTGTTGAATAGGGAGGTAATTCCTTGGGCAAGTCGCACCAATTACAACCCTTCTTCAGTTGATACAAAACCCCATCTAAAATTTCTCTGTTGCTCCATATTGGGGGTTTGGTTCTTTTCTTTTTCGGTAACAGGGGTTCAATAATCTCCCACTCAAAATCTGTCAAGCTGCTTGAATAAGTGCATTTTACCCTGATTATACTCTTTGACCAAGATCCCAAATGGATTCTATATCGGTGACAACTTTCCTTTTGTTAAATAGTTAGTGCGGAGGCTGGGTGAAATTGGTTTAATCTGAGTCGCAGGGTGGTTGATGTGTATTAGCTTCTTAGCGATCGCATTATTCCAGAACAGGGTGCTATTTATCCCCTTGAGTATCTTCATGGGATTGGGTTTTTATGTGATGCACAGTACTCTCCAGACTCAAGCGACGGAGTTAGCACCTGAAGCTAGAGGTATTGCAGTCTCGCTGTTTGCCTTTAACTTGTTTATCGGTCAGGGAATCGGCGCTGCGGTCTTCGGTAGAATTGTGGATAATTTTGGCTACGTTCCTTGTTTTATTGTGGCTGGAGTTGCGATCGCCTTACTTTCCATTTGGCTTGTCAAACAGAAGACTAACCAGCTTCAGTAGTGCTAAGGATGATATACAAAATCAATTACAGATTGTGTTTGATTAGTATAAATTTGCACTAATTTTAACAAAATAGTAGTGTATTGAAATCTCTCTATTGAACGATAATTGTCAGTATAAATATTTGTCACTTTGGACTAAATTCTAGCCAATTTTTATTGGTAATAAGTCTTCTTTCTGGTTTCGATACCTCTGTCTTCAGTGGGGTAAAACACTGAAGATATGTTTGTTACTGTTTCTAGTGAAGCTTATGAATCGTAACCAAGTTTTTTATGACTTATACTCAAACCAGCGATCCAACTATTCGCGAACATGTCCAAGCATGGCAAAAATTGGATGTAGACCAACAGCTGGCTTTGTTCTGGTTTATTTACAAGGAAATGGGGGGTTCCATTACACCAGCAGCCCCTGGTGCTAGCACTGTTTCTCCAGATATCGCAGAAGGCTTGTTCAATCAAGTTAAAGAACTATCTCACGAAGAGCAGCTAAAAGTTCAACGTGACCTAATTCAGAAGGTTGATTCTGTCATTAGCCGTGAATATAGCTCTTTGAGTGATACCACAAAGCTGCTGTTTTGGTATCGTTTAGCCCAAGGCATGGATAGCGGTAGTGTTATTCCTGTACCTTCTGACTACCAGCTTTCCTCGGAAGCTAACACATTGTTGAACAAAATCAAAGGATTAGCTTTTGAGCAACAGATCACTCTTTTCCGCGATTATGTTGCACCACTGGGCACTGAACCAAAAGCGGGTGCTGAAATTTAAATCATACTTTGTTGTTGCTGAAAGCTGCTAACAGCTTTTGTAACTGTAGCCGTTATCCTGCATGGATGACGGCTATTATGCGAGAAATATTTATCTAAAAGATATCTGAATTTTGCAGCATATTTCATTAAGCTGATATGCATTTCAAGTGCATATCGTCAACTGCCAAGATTGGGTTTTACTATTTTTAATTTTGCGAAAAGTTGCCAGGAGAGTTTCCCTCCGTAGCAAACTTTTCAAGACAAATTTTTAATTTTTACTGAAATTGCCTTTCTTGTACCCCAGATGCCAACAGCTAGCAGTCCTAATATAAAGGACGGTTCAGGGATAGAATAAACTCGGCGAAACTCAATAGGCGTGGCGACCAGCAAATTGCCATTAGCTGCGAAAATCTTGTCTAAAGAATCGATACCAATTTTCGAGACAGCTACACTAGAAACTACCTTACCGCCAGAACTTGTTGGACAGCCATTAGGGGTATTATTCCCAATATAATTAGTTGGTTCCCAAAAGAGTTCAAGGTTACAGCTTGTTCCCAGAACTTTGCCAGAGTCAATAATCTGTTCGGACTCAGGTCGATTACATAATCCACTAACAGGATAGCTTGTATCAAAGGCACGAATGCTGAGATTCACTGCTGAATTTCCTTGGCTAAAAGAATAAAGACGGAAGCGATTAATACTTTTTTGTTCAAGATAAATGTTTTGTATTCCAATTACAGGGTTAGCATCAGTCAATTGCACACTACAGCTTGACAAAGTGATGAGTGGTACAGAAGGGTTGCTAGTTACCTGTTGAGAATTGTCGAATAAACCAGTGAACCACTGTGCTACTTGCTTAACCTGCGTTTCAAGTGGTGGCACAGTAATGGCAGTAGCGCGGTTTGCTTGAGTAAGTGTAAATCCTGATAGTATGACTGTCAGAGCATATACTTTGAGTGGATTCATAATTTAATGAAACCTCTTCAATGTCAAGGTGTTTTATCAAACGATAATTTTATGGCTACTACTGCTTTTTCTGGTATTAATGAATTTATGCCTTAATCTGTAATTAAGCAATATCCCGAAGATACTCAACAATTAATAAATTGTAGTTTGTCGTGCGATCGCAAGCAAAATTATCTGTTGTCTACAATTGTTCTCACAAGCCCAAATAGCTAAATTAAAAGCAATACATAACTTAATTGTTAGCCGTTTGAGCTTCTTGATAAATAATTTCTTGAAACTGAATAGAATCTTTTTGCGGATCGGCGTGGCTAACCTTTACTAATATCTGTTCGCCTAAGCTCACCGAACGTCTAAATGACATCGGTAACTGCAAGCCCAAATCTTCTAACAAAATCAATGCTAAGTTGCTGTCTTCTCGTAGCCACATTAAAACTGTGACATGCCAAACTTGCTCAGGATGACGGCGCAAATACTCTAATGCCCAATATCTATTAGTTTGCCGTTCTACCATTGTCACTTCTTGGGTGGTACTGGTGACGGTCATCATGACTTCTTTAAGTTGTTCTGCTGAGAAGGGCAGAACTTCACCCCGCAAGTGGGCTTTCAGTTGAAAGTGAGTCAGCAAGTCACTGTAGCGACGAATAGGAGAAGTTGCTTGGGTGTAGGTATCCAAACCCAAACCAGCATGACGCACAGGAGTGATGCTCATTTCACTCTTGGGCATACAACGACGCATGGCACAAGCACGCACAAATCCTGCCGGTAACTGGAGCAATTCTTCTTCCGGGGGTAATTCTGGCTGTGGCTGACCGCGAAAGGGCAAAGGTATCTTGTGAACTTGACCGTAACGGGCTGCCACCTCCCCAGCGAGAATCATCATCTCTGCTACCAATTGTCGCGATGAAGAATCATCTAAAATGTCAATGCTGATATCGTCGCCTTTGACTTTGATCGTTGCCTCTGGCATGTTGATGCTGATTGCGCCTTGGTTGTAGCGCCAAGATTTGCGCCGCCGCGCCCAAGTTGCGATCGCTTCTATTTCTGGTTCTGCTTCCACTCCCAATTGCAGCATCTCATCTACATCTTCGTAGGTAAGGCGATATGTCGGCTTAATGAAGCTGGTACGAATGCAGTAATCTTCTACCGCCCCAGTTGTATCTAAAACAACTCCAAAACTCAAGGCACAACAAACTTGCCCCTGAACCAAACTCATTGGCCCAGTTGCCAACACCTCCGGGAACATGGGAATCATCCCCGTCGGCAAATAAACTGTACTTCCTCGCTTCCTGGCTTCTAGATCCAAATCATCTTCTGGGATTAACCACCGAGTCGGGTCAGCGATGTGTACCCACAGCCGCTCCCGTCCATCTAAGAGTAATTCCCAACTAAGACCATCGTCTATCTCAGTGGTGCTTTCATCATCAATTGTGTAGACCTTCAGATGAGTCAAATCTAGGCGATTTGCATCTAAGTCAGTTGGAGGGAAATCCAAACGCTGTTGCGCCACTTCTACTACCTTGCTAGGAAACTGAACTGGAATTGAAGAACGACGCAGGAACAAGTTCTCGTGAGCATTCCACCAACCCAAGTCTATCAATAATTGAAAAGCGCCTTGGGGAGTTGCGGGACGACCCAGCATGGTCATAGTTTCTAAGACTGGGGCACTAGGAGGATAGGCACGAGCTAGAGAGTCATAATTTAGCCCTACCCGCACAACATCTGCCAGTAGCGTCGCATATTTTTCTAGTCCTTCTAAGCGCTGGCGATCGTGGCGCTGCCATTCTACTGCTTCACCTCGGAGTGCTTGTTCTACACGAGCTAAAAATTCCTGCTGTCCCCTAGCTTTGAGCGCTTCTACTTCTATTTGGTGTTTGCGTTCTGCTACCTGAGCTGCTGTTCGGGCTTCGTAAGCGTCTCCTTTTTGCTTGAAATAGAGTTTGTCGTCTGATAACAAGCAATGGGCGGCATAACAAAAAGCTGGGTCTGATTCAGAAAACAGCAGATTTGCCATTTCCGAAGGTGTAACTGCTTCTGCATCTTCCACCAGTAATTCCCATGCTACCTCCAAGCTCGATGGATCTAAATAAGACTTGACTTGCTCTATAAAGCTGGCAATCTCAGAAGGCTTGTAGGCTTGTCCGTTAACTGTATAAGTGATTTGTCTAGGCGCGAGGCTGTGGGATTGACCGCGTTCATCTACCACAAACCAACGGGTTTTGCCATCTGGACGATCTACCACACCCAGACGGCGATCGCCTTGAACCCGAAATTCAACTAGCGTCCCCTTCTCCACAACTCTCGCAATTAAATTATTAGTGAACAGTTTAAATAATTTTTCAGTTAGGAGTTAGCAGTAGAGACGCGATTAATCGCGTCTGTACAGGAGTTTTGATTCTCAACTCATAACTCACAAATCTTAATTAGCCTTCCGCATTGATAAATGGCAACAAAGCCACAATCCGGGCACGCTTAATCGCTAATGTCAAATCTCGCTGCTGCTGACATGTCAGCCCAGTAATCCGACGTGGTAGTATCTTACCCCGCTCGGTGACAAACTTCCGCAACAAATCAACATCCTTATAATCGATTGGCTCTCCCGGCTTAATGGGAGACAGGCGACGACGGTAATAGCTCATCTTTACTTAATTTCCTTGTGAACGGTATGTTTGTTGCAGTGGGTACAGAACTTTTTCAGTTCTAGTCGGTTAGTTGTGTTGCGACGGTTCTTGGTGCTGGTATAGCGGGAGACACCAGGCGATCGCTTGTCTGGGTTAGTACGACACTCGGTACATTCTAGTGTCACTATTATGCGGACACCTTTACTTTTAGCCATAATCTTACAAACGCTAAAGCCTGAGGAGAATTAACACAAATTACTATCTTCTCACATTTCGTTGCAAACTTTCAACTAATCGCTTGATTTTTATATCCAGCGAGTAGCCACGACGCGACGAAACAATGAAAGTTCCAGCATAGCGGTCATGCCAAGCTTGCCGCAACTGGGTATCAGAGAACGCCCTACCACAGTCAATAGCCAGAGGAAGTACTAGCAGTATAGCAGTGGGATTGGCACGGATGTTATTTAGGGCAATGGAAACCAAAAGGGCACCAAGGCAAATTATAGCTTCTCGTTTTAGCAGCGCCTGCAATTCTGGAATCCTACCCACTACTTGCCCATCTTCAACTTCTAGAATCTTCAAATCGAACGCCCAACGTCCTAAACTTTGCCCTTGATTGTTGTATACCACCACCACTCGCAAAACCAGCCACAAAATCGCAAAAACCAGGATCTGCACAACTTGAATCCCGACACCATTACTTCCCAAGAGGGAACTCACTAACCAGACACCGAGGAAATCAAGTCCTAATGCCATACCTCGTCGCCCAATCTCGGCTTTAGGATAATGTTTTTGGGGAATTCGTTCGATAGTCATACAAAATAAGTGTTTATAGTTAGACGTTGGCAAATAATCATTGCTCCTGTTTTTAATATTAAAGTGGTGGCTTAGACACGTGCTGGGCTTTTTATTTCTATTTTTGAGGATTACCCAGAATGACATCCATTAGCACAACTGCTGATCAAATTCCAGCCAGCACAATCATTCCCATGCTGATTGTTATTAATTACAGTAACTATCCGCGTTTTAAAGAATTGGAGAAAACTTTTGTTACCCAGCATGGGGTTGAGGTGTGGAAGGATGTTTTTAATTTCCGCGTCTTATCAGCACTTGACCAGCAATCTAGCAGATGGCCGCTACACGCGTGGTGCAGTAAGGGAATCGTGAGCGTTAAGGATGTACTTAAATAGAAATAGTTTCAAATGCATTTCACGTAAGTTTGGTCAAGCAAAGTAAAAGCTAACATTTACGAAATCAAGTCACAAAAGTATTCTACTCATCACGATCGGGGATTAATTGAAATGTTGTCTGTTCGCATCGATTACTTCAAATCTAAACCCGTTAACATTCCCAAAATCACCATCCTTCTTGACAACGGATATCATCCTGAAAAACTAGAGTTTGAGTTGAAAAAAGTTTATCCTCAAATCGTGAATAAGATCGAGTTTCATCTGTCGCCCAAACCGTCGAAAGCTCACAAGGAAAAGGAAGGAAAAAAGGGCTTTGTCCCAGTCAAAGCTAGATGGGCGATCAAAAGAACCAACTCTGGGATGGAAAAATGTAAAGGTTTGGTTGAGAACTTTGAAAGAACTCTCGATCGTGCCGCCACTAAAGTTAATCTCTGTTTTGTCCGACTGATGCTTAAAAGACTGGCAACTGGTTAGATAGATCCCAAATGGGTTCTATAAGGCTTAACGCTGAACTGTGTTGGCCGATTGATTAAATAACAACTCTCGTGATTTTTCCATATCCAGCGTCTGATTTTTGAATGCCTCCGCCTTATCGTAGGCGCGAATTGTTGCGGGGCGAACCTGAATTGTCTCAAACCAGCGCTTCAGATTGGGAAAATCCTCTAACTTCTGGCTTTGGCGTTCATAAGGGACAATCCAAGGATAGGCAGCAATATCCGCAATGGAATAATCGCCAGCAACAAACTCTCTATCTGCCAGTCGCTTATCTAGCACTGCATATAAACGTCCCGTCTCATTCACATAACGGTTGATGGCATAGTCAATCTTTTCGGGAGCATAGCTGCTAAAGTGGTGGTTCTGTCCTGCCATTGGCCCTAAACCTGCCATTTGCCAGAACAACCATTGAAGGACTTCAACGCGACCCGCCACATCTTGAGGAATCAATTTTCCAGTTTTTTCTGCCAAATACAACAAAATTGCACCAGACTCAAAAACGGAAATCGGCGCATCTCCATTTGCTGGTTCGCGATCGACAATTGCTGGGATGCGATTGTTGGGAGAAACCTTGAGAAACTCAGGCTGAAACTGCTCCCCAGCCCCAATATTTACAGGAATAATGTTGTAAGGTAAGCCGACTTCTTCTAGAAATATCGTAATTTTGTGACCGTTTGGGGTTGTCCAATAGTAAAGGTCAATCATTAGTTATTTCTCCTGAGTAATCTGAGTGAAATATCTTTTTAAACCACCCTTCGGGTGACGCTCCTAACGTCGCTAACGCTGCGCTAACGGCAGTTCCTCATGGGGAGCCAGTGCGTTGGGCGGCTTTGCCGACTTGTAGACGCGCTCTGCGCAGCTTCCCGCAGGATAGCAACTGGCGTGGAAACCCCCAAGACCGGACTGTCTCAACAAGACACTAAGACACAAAGAATCAGAAATGCTCTACCCACGGACGCAGTTCTACTTCCCATGTCCAAGCACTGCGGGGTTGGCGGAGAATGCTGAGATAAGTTTGAGCGATCGCATCCGGGTCTAGAGTACTATCGGGATTGTTTGCTGGGTCTGGGCGTACTGCTGAACGAATACCACCATCAATGACAAAATGTGCTACATGAATATTCTTTGGTGCTAGTTCTCTGGCAATACTTTGAGCCAAACCACGTAACGCAAATTTGCCCATTGCAAAGGGTGCAGACTGAGCGTAACCCTTCACACTTGCTGAAGCTCCGGTAAAGAAGATAGCACCACTCCCCTGTTCCAACATCCTTTTCGCAGCAGCTTGAGCAACCAAAAAGCCGCCGTAAGCAGTTATATCTAGAGTTTTCGCTACTTCACTTGGGTCTAGATCCACAAGCGGCCCCTGCACTCGGTAGCTAGGATTGTAAACTACGACATTCGGCCAACTGAGTTTATTTTCTACATCAATAAATAATTGTTGTACTTCGTCCGGTTTGGAGACATCGGTGGCAAAACTGACCGCACCAATTTCACTGCTGAGCTGAGTCAGTTTCTCAATTTGGCGAGCAGCTAAAGCAACACTCATTCCCTCTTTCGCAAAGAGGCGAGCCAAAGAAGCACTTAGTCCACTACCTGCTCCGACAATTAAAGCTGTTGTTGGCATAGATTTATCTAAGTAATTGAGACATACAGAAGGCGGTTAGTTAGTTGTCAGTTGTTTTTCTCTCCAATTACTAGGAGTTTGACTAATCCGCAGGACTAAGACTGCTGCTATCAAGCATAAAATACCCGATAAGATAAACGCGTGCAGATAACTGCCTAACCAAGTTCTCAAAGCTCCAGCTCCAAATGCTGTGGTAGCCGCGCCAATTTGATGTCCTGCAACTATCCAACCAAACATAATGCCGACATTTTCTTTGCCAAACGCATTTGCAGTCAGGCGGACTGTAGGTGGTACAGTAGCTATCCAATCAAGCCCGTAAAAAATTGCAAAGACAGAAAGTCCATAGAACGAAAGGTGGAAACTAAAGGGTAAGAAAATCAAGGATAAACCCCGCAGCCCATAGTACCAGCACAACAGGTAACGATTATTCCAGCGGTCAGATAACCAACCGGAGACAGTTGTCCCAACAAAATCAAAGATACCCATGATTGCCAAAAGGCTAGCGGCTCGGACTTCGGGAATACCATGATCGATGCAGGCAGGAATTAAATGCGTCCCAATTAGCCCATTTGTACTTGCCCCGCAGATAAAAAAGCTACCAAATAAAAACCAAAAGTCACGAGTACGCATCCCCAGCCAGAGGACGCTGAGAGTTGAGCCGATAGAATTCACTTTAGATTGTGGTACTTCCACCGTTTCACTTCGATCGCCAAAGGGTCGCAAACCAACCGACGCAGGACGATCGCGCATGAATAAAGCGATCGCTGGAATAATTAGTAATGCTGCACCAGTTAAACCTAGAACGGCAGTTCGCCACCCGAAGCGATCGGTTATTGATGCCAATATTGGCAGAAACAGTAATTGTCCGGTAGCTGTACTGGCAGTCAGAATACCGAGAACTAGACCCCGCTGCTCATAAAACCAGCGATTGACAACAATAGCACCCAAAACTAAGGCGATAACTCCGCTGCCCATCCCAACAACAATGCCCCACAGTAAAACTAGCTGCCAAGAAGCTGATATGAAGGTGGTGCAGCCAACGCCAATAGCGATTAATGCGAGTGCAAACACCATCGTCCGGCGAATACCAATCCGCTCCATGACCGTGGCTGCAAAAGGGCCGATTAATCCGTAGAGTATTAAGTTCGCGGAGATTGCCAGCGATATAGTAGCTCTACTCCAGCCGAACTCTTTTTCTAGAGGTACGATTAGTACTCCGGGAGCCGAGCGAATTCCCGCTGCTACGAGCAAAGCTAGAAAGGTTAATCCAGCGACGAGCCAACCGTAGTGAAACGAACGACGCGCCAGAAAGGAGGCTAGGGACATATGGGGATTGGGGACTGGGAGGACAAGGGAGATGAGGGAGATGAGGAAGTGAAAGTTTGCACCTTTGAGGCTGAGGTTTGAGCCTTTAAAGGTGAAACTTAAACCTTTAAACTCTAAACTTCAAGTTCTAAGGCTTCCTTGTGTCTCCTATCTCCCTTATTTCCCAATCTCAGAACTAACCTTTATAGGGATTACCTATTTTGTCTACAGAGACGTTGTAGGAGAATGGCAAACGACCAGGATTTAAGCGTGGTTCTGCTGCGTAGCCAACGGGGACGACAACGGCGATCGCTAAATCTGGATTATCCGCTGCACCAATGACTTCTTTGACTTTTTCCTCAAGCCAGCCATTCATAAAGCAAGTAGACAAACCCAAACTTTCTGCTGCTAATACTAAATGGGTGGCAGCAATCATGGCATCTTTAATGGCATATTCCCGTTGCTTGTCTCCCAGCGCATTTTGGAATTGTGGAACGGCATTTTTAAAATAGTTCACAGTGCCTTCATTCCATGCCCCGGTCTGAAGTCCCTGCTCTAGAATCGGGGTCAAGTCTTTGTTGCCTGCTGTGGGATCGGCTGCAAAAACAAAGGTGACGGGTGCTTGGATAATTTGCTGTTGATTCCATGCTGCTGCTGCTAGTGCTGCCTTTTGCGCTTCATCTTGAATAAGGATGATTTGCCAGTCTTGGATATTAAAACTGCTGGGTGCAGCCACAGTTAACTCTACAAGTTGCTTAAGCAGTTCTGGGGCGATGGGGTCTGTTTTAAAAGTTTTGATTGAACGACGCTGGGCGATCGCACTGGGCACATCTAGAGGTTGAATTTGGGTGATAGAACTCATGAGATTCTCCTATTTCAATTTGACCAGCAACTAATCTATGCCAATTATCCAAAATAAGGCTAAATATGCAAGCCGGGAAACTCAGATTAAATTTGAGTACGAGCGTTGCGGCCTTGTGCCCCTTCATTACGAATTACGAAGCAGCCGACCAAAATGGATAGTCTGTATATCCTTTTTCCCCGCCGCCATAAAAGGTTGTTTGGTCTGGCGGATTCAGCGGTGCATTCACAGCTAAGCGTCGCGGTAAATCTGGATTTGATATAAATAGAGTACCAAAAGCAACTAAATCCGCTGCTTTGTTTGCCAGTACGGCATTACCTTTTTCATGGGTATAACCGCCATTGACGATGAGTGTACCTGTAAAGCGATCGCGCAAATGACTAGTTGGTACAATCATCCCACCATATCTGATATCTGCGTCTATTGCCTCAAAGATATGTAGATAAGCTAAATCAAACTGGTTCAGCGCTTGGGCTGCATAGCCAAAGGTTTCCAAGGGATTGGAGTCACGCATATCGTTAAACGTCCCACTAGGAGAAAGGCGTACTCCCACCCGTTCAGCACCCCACACATCAGTTACTGCCTCAGTTACTTCTAATAAGAATCGGGCGCGATTCTCAATTGAACCTCCATACTTATCTGTACGCTGATTTGTGCCATCTCGGAGAAACTGGTCAATTAAATAACCATTAGCTGCATGAATTTCTACTCCATCAAACCCAGCCGCGAGGGCATTAGCAGCACCCTGACGGTACTTTTCCACTATCCCCAGTATTTCTGAGGTTTCCAAAGCACGAGGAGTTACAAAGGGTTTATGTCCCTCATAGGTTGATGCCTCACCTTGAGGAGCAATGGCAGAAGGAGCTACAGGTAATTCCCCATTCGGTTGCAAGTCTGGGTGGGAAATCCTGCCTACATGCCAGAGTTGTAGAAAAATTCGCCCTCCTTGCTGATGTACAGTATCAGTCACTAACTTCCAACCTGCTACCTGTTCTGGAGAATGAATCCCTGGTGTATAAGGATACCCTTGTCCTTGAGGAGTAACCTGAGTTGCTTCAGCAATAATCAGCCCAGCGGAAGCGCGTTGAGCATAGTAGGTGGCATTAAGTTGGTGCGGCACATTTCCCTGCTCTGCCCTGTTTCGGGTTAACGGAGCCATTATTATACGGTTGGGCAGTTCTAAGTTGCCTAATTGATAGGGAGAAAATAGGTTAATATCAGCAGTCATAGTTAAATCTCCAAATAAGCATGGAAAACTTTATTAATGGGAATACCAAAAAATAAATAATCCAATTTCTTGGTAGTAGCTTGCTAGCGATAGCCCCCTACCCCTCTACCTCCCCCAGACTAAGGGTGAGCAATGCCCACCCTTAGCTATTAACTTTGCCGAATATGCTGTGCTAGAGTCTTAGTCAAGGTGGTTTTGGGCACTGCTCCCACGACTGTATCAACTTGTCTCCCCCCTTTAAAGACCATCAGCGTGGGAATGCTGCGAATTCCATAATGACTGGCAATAGTGGGATTTTGATCTGTATTCAGCTTCACCACTTTCACCTTTCCTTCATATTCGGCAGCAACTTCATCTACGACCGGAGCTACCATTCGACACGGCCCGCACCAAGGTGCCCAAAAGTCCACTAATACTGGAATTTCACTTTCCAGGACTTCTGGTTTAAATGTGGTTTCTGTGACATTTGTAACGGATGACATAATAGCCTTCCTGATTTAATTCAATTATTCGATATTATCGAATAAGTAAAATATACGTCATTCTCAGAGATAATGCAACTATGAGATTCTTATATCATCCAGACCGAAAAGACATTTCTTTACCAGGAGTGCTGTATGCATTAGGCGATCCAGTGCGGCTAGAGATTGTACGCTTGCTGGCGACCAAGGGTGAGCAGTGCTGTGCCGAGTTTGATTTTGCGATCGCTAAGTCCACCATGTCCAATCACTTCAAAATTTTACGAGAGTCGGGAGTAGTCTTGACCCATAAAGAGGGGACACAACACATTAATCAGTTGCGGCATGAAGATTTAGAGGCACTGTTTCCTGGATTGTTGGATGCGGTGTTGCGATCGGCTCAGCCATTGCTTGTTTGTCACCAATCAACAGTCAACAGTCGTTAGTAGGGTAGGGGAGGCAGAGGGGCAGGGGAGCCAGTGCGTGCGGAGGTTCCCTCCGTTGTAGCAACTGGCGTGAGCAGAGGGGCAGAGGGGCAGAGGGGCAGAGGGGCAGAAGGACAAGGGAGACAACAAAAATAATTCCTGTCTCTTGACTCCTGATATTTGCTTTTATGGCGAGTTAGAATTTACATCGCCGCCAATAATTGCTTGGAATAAATTTCCTATTAGCACAAAAAACCCTGCAAACAACACCACGAGCATTAAACCTGTCAGGGCAGCAAAGGGAGAGATAATGAACAAGAGTAAGAAGGCAAACATCAAAATTGTTAACAGTGTTTTATTCATGCTTTTCATCCGTAGTAATTTCTAGTCTTAAGCTAACTAGCTAATTGAGAAATTGACCTGTATCTAAAAGTAGGAATTATACCAATTTGAAAAAAGAATGTTGACTGACGAACGCCAGTCATCAGTCATCAATCTCTATTTTGAAGCTAGGTGATATTGTTATATGTGCAGTCATATGTGCTGTATCTACTTAGCGATCGCAATCGATCGGAACTGAGACACCCGCCAAATTTTAATAATGTTCTCGGCACTACCACCACTGGCGATAGTCTGACCATCTGGACTGAAAGCTACGGAATAAATGTAGCCAGAATCCTGTTTCAAGGTGCGAATTTCCTCTCCAGTTGACGGATTCCAGAGTTTTAGGGTGTTATCATTACTTCCGCTAGCAAGGGTCTTGCCATCTGGACTAAAGGCCACAGAATTTACTTTATCAGAATGCTGCTTCAGAGTGCGGATTGTCTCTCCTGTCTCCAGATTCCACAGTTTAATTGTCTTATCTCTACTGCCAGTAGCAAGAGTCTTGCCATCTGGACTGAAAGCAACGCAAAGGACTAATCTGGTATGGCCTTCTAGGGTGCGGATTTGCTTTCCTGTGGCTAAATTCCACAATTTAATTGTATTATCCCAACTACCTGTAGCAAGGGTCTTGCCATCTGGACTGAAGGCGACAGATACAACCGCTTTGGTGTGTCCTTCTAAGGTGCGGATTTGCTTTCCAGTTGCCAAGTTCCACAGTTTAATTGTCTTGTCCAAGCTGCCGCTAGCAAGGGTCTTGCCATCTGGACTGAAAGCGATGGCAGCAACACCGTCGGTATGTCCTTTGAAAGTGCGGATTTCCTGGGCAGTTGCCAGATTCCATAGTTTAATTGTCTTGTCCTTACTGCCACTAGCAATGGTCTGACCATCTGGACTGAAGGCGACAGCCCAAATCCATTCAAAGTGACCTTTTAGGGTGTGGATTTCTTGTTTAGTTAAGAGATTCCACAGTTTAACTGTCTTGTCATCGCTGCCAGTGGCAAGGGTTTTGCTGTCAGGGCTAAAGGCGACGGAATTCACATCACTGGAATGCCCTTTGAGAGTAATGGTTTGGTAAGAATCTGAAGATTGAGTAATTTGCTGCGGCAAAAACTGCAAATAGGAAACTCCTACTAATCCCAACAGTACGATGGCAGCATTGGCTAGCAAAGTTTTTTTGACTTTGTTATTAAGTAGTGTTCCTGAAACTAATTTGTGAATTGTTGTCGAAACTGTTAGTAAGGTTGGGGGCGCTGTCTGTAAGGTTGGGGGTTCTAGTACTAGTGATGGTTGTCTCAAATCCCGAATCACTTCATCAACCGACTGATAACGCTGTTCGATGTCTATTTTCAATAGTTTATCCAGAACTTCACTCAACTTGACGCTGAGAGCTACTTTATTTCTACCCGAATTACGTAAATATTGCTGCCAAGAATTAACCCAACTATAGCCCTGTTTTAGCCACAGTTGCGATGGGCGAACCCTAGTCCATAAATGAAAACAAGTTACACCTAAACTAAATAAATCACTGGCTGGGTAAGCTTTGCCATCCTGCATTTGTTCAATGGGGGTATAACCATGCGAGCCGATGGTCGTTCCCAATTGAGTGTGTACTTTTACTGTCAGCTGTTTTGCAGAACCAAAATCAATTAGTACTAATCGCCCATCACTGCGACGACGAATAATATTTTGTGGTTTGATATCTCGGTGAATTACACCGCGATCGTGGATAAATTTCAGGACGGGCAATAAATCTAGCAACAGTTCTAAAATTTTGCTTTCGCTGTACGTTGTTCCTGATTGCAATTCTTGGAGTAAATTCTGCCCATCGATAAACTGCTGTACCAAAAACAAGTAATTATCTTGCTCAAAGTAAGCTAAAAGAGCAGGAATTTGATCGTGTTCTCCCAAATATTGCAATCTTTGAGCTTCTTCTTGAAATAACTCAACTGCTTTCCTCAAAGCTGCACTTTCTCTAACTTTTGGTGCAAATTGCTTGACAACACACCATTCATTCAACTTATCTACGTCTTCAGATAGATATGTTCTACCGAATCCACCTTCATCAGATATTACTTTAATGACGCGATAATGTCCCCTTAATAGCGGTGTTAATGGTGTGTTACAACTCTGGCAACGCTGATTGCCATCAGGATTTTGAGGTTCGGAACAATCGGGATTCAAACAGCAGAGCATACTGGGAATCCATTTGCAGGTTGTGTATATGTTAATTGCTTACGTATAATTTTGCTATGAAATTGTCATTATTCATCAAAAAAATAATATACAAGGTAACTAAACAATTTAAAATTAAAAATGATATTGTTTGTCGAGCGATCGCCAGTATCCTGGTCGCTTAATATGTATTACTGTACCTAAACTATATGTTCTCAAGAATCCACAATAAAAGTAATGGCTGAGAAGATGCCGCAGCTTCTGCTCGTAAAATTTATATCATATTATTGTGGTGTCTTAGTGGAGTTAATTCAATATATTCCAATTGATTTTTTTGGTCTTTAGCATTAAGAAGTAAACGTAAGTATCTCTCTCAAGGAATAAAATTAGCTATAACCCATAAAAATGAGGAGTGAAATTATGGCAGGACATGTCAACAAAAAATATCGATTCAGATTTAAATTGGCTTTAATTTTTTCCATGGGTAGTATGGCGATCGCAGCAAGTTATATCCTGCCTATAAGTGCTTTAGAAAGCCCAAAATACTCTGAAGAATTCAGACTTGCCAAAACACCAGATGAAAGGGAACCAGAAGCGGTACAACAAGGAATCGATCGAATTCCTACTTCTCAACCGCCTGCATCTCCACAACGCAATCAAACTATCGATTCACCGATACCTGCTAGCGTCCCGCCTGGAAATGCGACCCCAACGCCTCAACCTTCACAAGATAACTCGACTCCCGCACCATCTGCGCCGATAGATTCCACCCCAACGCCTCAGCCTTCACCAAGTAACTCTACTCCTAGACCATCTAGAAGTAGGAACTCTTACCCAACTCCTCAGCCTTCACAACCTAACTCCACGCCTAGACCATCTAAACCAATCAATTCCAAACCAATTCCCCAACCTACAGGAGGTCGTCGGCCAGTTACTCAACCGACTAGAAATATCAATCCAACTTTTGGAGGTTCGCCTGTTTCTACAATACCTAATGCCAAGAAGATTAACTTTGTAGATATTGCTTTCGGTATTTTGTCTAAAAATGATTATCAATCTAAAGGCAGATATTTTCACTTCTACCAGTTTGAGGGCAGAGAAAACCAATTGATTCAAATTAGGCTGGTTGGCAGTGCCGACCAACGGCGCTCCAATAACTTGAATTTACGTCCCTACATGTTTCTGCTCGACCCAAATAATAATGTTGTCTTAAAAAGAAGCAGCACGGAAACAACTGGTGATGCATTCATATTTGCCCGATTACCTGTAAGGGGTACTTATACTATCGCAGTCACTAGCCAAAATCCTGGAGATACAGGTCGCTATAGTTTGGCTCTCAGAAACGATAGAGCCAGCTATACTCTAGACGAATCAGACCAACTGACTGCTCAAAGCTCAACTCTTAGACAAAATGGCAGTCCATACAATGTATCTACATTTGAAGGCAAAAAAAATCAGCTTGTGAGTATTCGTGTAGATAGTGTCGATGAAGAGTTTTCGCCCTATATAGTTTTGCTAAATTCTCAAGGAGAGAGAATCGCAGTAGATAATGACAAAGATGGTCTGTATAGTGCGCTCATTGACCGAGCCAAGTTACCTGAAGATGACACATACTATGTAATTGTCACATCAAATAATCCACGGCAACGCGGCATATACCGATTGACTATTTTCTGATATTGCAACAATTTCTGAGTGAGGGGAAGTAGGAGAGCAGGGGGAGATGAGGGAGAAATAAGCTGTTATCCCAGTCCCCAGTCCCCAGTCCCTTTTAAATATCAACAACTGATTCTTTGGAATTCAATGTCAGGGCGCTATCCATAATCGATGTTCTTTTAGCAACTGCATTCAAAAATAGTGCTTCGTACTGCTCAATTGCCTGCTTAAAAGAATAGCGCTCTACAGCAAACTGTCTTCCTTTACGACTTAGTTGTGCAGCCAATGCCGAATTGTTATATAAATCTAGCACTGCCCCTGCTAATGCTTCTGGTGATTCTGGCTCAACAATGATGCCGCCGCCACTCTCCCTAATTGCTTTGGCAGCTGTACCATTAGCGGGTACTGAACCTACTATTGGACGGCCGCTTGCCAGTAACAGTGGTATTTTAGAAGGCATATTAAAAGAAATTACATTACGCTTTTGCACAATCAACCCCACATCAGCTGCTGCTAACATTTGCGGTAGCTGTTCTCGCGGCTGCAATGGTAACAGCAAAACGTTATCTGCTTCACACGAGTGACAATATTCCTGCAATATTGCTAAGGCTGTTGATTCGCCAGCGATGACAAAGGCAATTTCTTTAATATGACGTAAGCGAGTAGCTGCGGCGACTACTGTCTCTAAACCTTGCGTTAGTGCGATGTTACCAGAGTACATCACTACAAATTTTCCATCAAGCTGATGGGCAGTTCTCCAAGAGTTTTTCTCTTTTGATAGGGGGCGAATGAAATTGACATCTACCCAATTGGGAATACAAACGATTTTCTTCGCAGGTACACCCTTAGTAACTAAATTCTTAAAAAAACCATCAGCAATGACGCTAATGTTTTGTGCATTGCGGTAGGCAAATTTTTCTAGGGCTTCACACGCTCGAATCATCCATTTATTTCGTATTAGTCCGACGCGCACGGCTGCTTCTGGAAGAATATCTTGGACATTTAGCACTACCGGGCAGTTGTATAATCTTCCTAGTAGGGCTGCTGGCAGTGCAACCATTAACGGCGGCACTGTTAAAAGAATTACATCTGGTCGTTTGCCTCTCAAGGCTTGCGGTAAGCTAGTAACGATAAAACTCAACTCTAAGAGAATCCGATCTATGAGATTGGGTTTGGATTTTATCCGTAAGTAACTGCGCTGAACAGTCACGCCATTCTTTTGTTCTGTAACGTACCACTTACCCTGGTAGCCAGGATAGATTTCGCGTTGAGGATAGTTGGGCATCCCCGTAATCACCCGCACTTGATGACCTCGCTCTACCAGTCCTTCTGCCAGTTCGGTCATCAGGGGTGCTATTCCAATCGGCTCCGGATGATAGTTGTAGGAATAAATCAGAATGTGCATGATCTATTTGTAAATTTTTTTGCAGTCGGTCTAAGAGTGTCAGGTGTTTTTTTAATCCCAATAGATACTACCATTACTGTAGCGATCGCCTGTACCAGAGTTAAGATAAATACAAATGTTATTTCCCTTACTTGACAAATCAAGTATATAAAATTTAAGACATCAATTTTGTTTGTACAGTTATTAGATTCTCTATTGGCTACGGGCTTCAACCTCTAAATATAACGACAATAAATTTTTTAGCTTGTTTCAATTAATACTTAAACTTAATCGTCGTAGATTGTAGCATTGTATCCAATTTTTGTTGAGTTTTTACTTTCTGATTCATAAAAACTTTAGATTATATTAGAATAAATACTTAAGTATTTCAATTTTTAAGTAGTCATATTTAGTCATATTTTGTCTGTAAAATATTTGCTTTAAGATATTTTTATTAAAAATTTCTAATCCCTAATTGTTTTACAGGTTTGTTATAAAAAAGTGACATTGCCATTGGCTATGATGCTGACTTGGTGCTGGTAGGCCCCAATGAAAGCTTTGTGGTACGTGCTGCTGAGTCAGAATAACAACAAGGTTACACACCTTTTGAAGGAGTGGAGTTAAATGGACGAGTAAAGAGTACCTTTTTGCGCGGAAATCTTATCTACAACAACGGACTGATTTTAGGTTCACCCACTGGACGTTGTTTGAAACGCTCCCATCCTGCAATAAAGGCAACAGCCGATGTCTGATTGGCGACGAGGAAAAGAACTCAAACTTGAGATATCAAACCGAATATTATTTTGTTGCATAAGATGAAAGCAGCACGTATTTATGACTACAGTGGTGCGACTGCTGTACGGTTAGATGAGGTAGAAGTTTTGCAACCTGGTCCTGGTGAAGTCAGGATTCGGGTAGGAGCTGCTGGAATTAACAATTCTGACTTGCAGACAACCTATGGAACCTATCGAGGATATGGTCATAAAGAACTACCCCATATCCTGGGTCAGGAAGCGGCTGGTGAGGTTGATGCTGTGGGATCAGGAGTAAAGGAATTGATGCCTGGAATGCGTGTAGTTGGACGCGTGAGGGGTGCTTTTGCGGAAATGGCATTCGGTCTTGCAAGTGAGTTGTTACCTCTTGCCGATGAAGTGTCATTTGCAGTAGCAGCCAGCTTGCCTATTGCCTATCTAACTGCCGGGATGGCTCTAATTCACAAAGCCAATGTCCAGCATGGAGAGTGGGTTTTGGTACATCCCGGTAGTGGTGGTGTTGGCACCGCAGCAGTTCAACTTGCTCAGTTGCTAGGAGGACGAGTTATTGCTACTGCGGGTAATCAGGCAAAGGTACAGCGATTACTTGAGTTAGGTGCATTACAGGGGATTGATTATAGCGTTCAAGATGTAGCTTCTGAGGTGCGGAGAATTACTGACAATTCAGGGATACAGGTGGCACTCGATGGTGCGGGGAAAGTCACCTTTGCCCATTGTCTGGAAGCGATCGCTAATAATGGTCGTATTGTCAGCTACGGCACTACGACTGGCATGGATGCTGCCCTACCTATTGGAAAACTGCTGGGGCGTAATGCTACAGTTTACGGCATCGCTCTCTGGTATAACAATGATTATCAGTCAAGTTTAGGGACACTTCGAGATTTAGTTATTCCAGCAGTTGCTCAGGGAAAGTTACAGCCAACAATTGATGAGATGGTTGGTCTGGAAGGAGTGTCTGGGGCACTGCTCAGAATGGAAAACCGAGATTTGATGGGGAAGATTATTGTAGTTCCGTAATCTCAAATCTGAATCTAAACTCCAGTAAGGTAGGGAGTACAAGAAAATGAGCCAACGTATCAAAAGAGCATTTTTAGACACAGAAGATGGACAGATTCTTTATCGAATCGGTGGAGAAGGTGAACCCATACTTTTACTGCACATGACTCCCCGCAGTAGTGATGAATTTCGAGAATTGATGCCTATTTTGGCAGCTAAAAAATTAGTCATTGCAATGGATTTAATGGGGTTAGGTGATTCTGACAAGCCCCCTAGAGTTTATTCAGTTGCAGACTATGCTAAAACTGCGATCGCACTTTTGGACGAATTAGGCATAAAAAAGGCGAGCATTTTCGGTAGTCTTACAGGCGGTTATATTGCAGGAGAAGTGGCAGCAGCTTACCCAGAAAGAGTTGAAAAACTCATCCTCTGCAATGTAGTTGGATTTAGCCAAGAGGAAAGAGACAAGGTTTTCAAGAGTTATTCTCAAGGGTATCAAATTAAAGAAGATGGCTCTTACCTAATGGAAAGATGGTTAGCTCGTGTCAGTTACGTCGGTACGGGGAAGTTAAATCACCGTTGTGTTTTAGATGATTTGAAGGCTTTTAACTCTCCTGTATATCCCGGTATAGCTGTGGCAAACTATTGTCTGTCTGCTAAAGAACGATTTCGGTTGATTAAGTGTCCGACTTTGATTTTGTCTGGGGAAAAAGCGTTAGAACCGTTGGAAAAAATTGGTTTAGCAAAAGCTGAGAATCAATCTTGGCTCCAGGAAGTAATTCCTCATAGTCAAAGTGTCGAATTAGAAGGTGGAACCCTTTGGATGGTAAATCAAATGCCGAAAGAAGTATTAAAAGTAGTAGTCAATTTTTGGGAAAAGTAGCAAGTACTTGAGCTAAATAAGTATTAACTTTTAAGACAGTCGCTACTGCCTCTACTGAGGCGACACTGTTTGTGTCTTCGCTGTAGCAGCTCCCGCCTTCTCTGTAAGAGCTTCTGCCTTGACGTTTCCGTGTTTCGCGCAGTCTGTAGCAGCTCCCGCCTTCTCTGTAAGAGCTTCTGCCTTGACGTTTCCGTGTTTCGCGCAGTCTGTAGCAGCTCCCGCCTTCCCTGTAAAAGCTTCTGCCTTGACATTTCCGTGTTTCGCGCAGGCTGTAGCAACTTCTCTCTTGACATTTTTGGCTTATACCATTCGGAATACCTGATACAAATAATTTGTCTTTAATTTTTCCCCCTACCCTCTGCTATATGCTCCCCTGATACCTAATTAAGCCTGCCCCTACCAGATCCGTGCGAGCGCTTGACTTTATAGCCAAAGGTTGAAATCGAAGGAGGAACCCTTTGAAAGATCGATCAAATACTCAAAGAAGTATTAAAAGTAGTAGTCGATTTTTTAGAAAAGTAATAAGTACTTGTGCAAAATTAATTAGGTATTTTTGTATAGAGGGAGAGCAGGTAAAAAGCAGCAGGGAAAAAAATATAACTGCTTAATAAATATACAAATAAATTTGCCTACCTATTTAGGAGGAAGACAATGAACAACGAATTGCCACTGATTATTGAGTGTCGTTGTAACGAAATAGCTTATCGCGAAGACAATCCTGCTTTACCCTACTCTCCAAAAGAGATTGTCCGCGAAGCAGTTCGTGCCTGGGAAGCAGGGGCTTCGATTTTCCATTGGCACGGGCGAGACCCAGATAGTGGGAAACCGCGCAACGAAGTTGAACTCTATCTCGAAGTGATACAGGGAATTCGCGAACAGACGGATCTCCTCATCCATCCTACGCTTGGCTACATCACGCAGAATCGAGTAGAGGATCGCGTCCGGCACATCTTGGCAGTAAACGACGATCCAGTGCTGCGAGTTGACATGGTACCGGTGGATTTCGGGTCGCTCAACGTAGACTTCTGGAATCCCCAGGCCAAACAATTCAATAGTTATGACCAAGTGTACATTAATACCCGTGAAAATCTCAGGGCGGTGCTTGAAGTATTCAAGGAACACAATCTCTACGTCAGTTCAGTCTGTTGGGACGTAGGGCAAATGCGAACAGCGCGTTGCTTCCAACAAATGGGACTTCTGCCACAGGAAACGCTTTGGGAGTTTGTCTTTACCGGGGAAGTGATGCCGGCGGGAGCTGCGGCGACGATACCGGGTTTGCAGGCGTTCATGGCTGAGGTTCCTGCGGGTAACCAGTGGCTTGCACTTTGTTGGAATGGAGACGTGATGAGGGTGGCATCCTGGGCAATCACCCTTGGCGGACATGTCGGAATAGGACTTGGAGATTATGCTTACACTCGCTTCGGTAAGCTGCACAACGGCGAGTTAGTCGAGATGGTTGCAAAGATGGCACATACTCTCGGTCGGGAAGTTGCAACGCCAGAACAGGCGCGCAAAATCCTGAAAATGCCGCCGCGAGCTGCTGTTCAACAAGAGCTACACGCAACTGCTAACTAAGGCGGTAGCATTTGTGTAACAGCATTTGGTAATGAATTGGGATCTAGAATGTAGGGTGGGCAATGCCCACCTACAGTTAAATGTAACTGCGATCGCTCAAACAAAATGAAACAAAAGATTAAACGAGCTTTTTTAGACACAGAAGATGGACAGATTCTTTATCGCATCGGTGGCGAAGGTGAACCGCTGCTGTTGCTGCACATGAATCCCCGCAGTAGTGATGAATATCGCGAACTCATGCCTATCCTGGCTCAACACAGACAAGTCATAGCAATGGATTTGATGGGGTTTGGCGATTCGGATAAACCACCCAGAATGTACACAATTGCTGACTATGCAAAAACCGCGATCGCACTTTTAGATGAATTAGGTATAGAAAAAACGAGCATTCTGGGAAACCATACAGGTGCTTTTGTGGCTGGAGAAGTAGTAGCAACTTATGGCGATCGCATTGAAAAGCTGATTTTGGGTAACGTAGCTGGTTTTGGTGAAGGAGGACAAGCAGAGCTGTTTAGAATGTTTGAGGCAGGTTTTAAAATCCAAGAAGATGGCTCTCACCTCATGCAAAGATGGTTAGCCCGTTCTCGATACGTAGGCTCTGCCGAATTAAATCACCGTTGGGTTTTAGACGATTTAAAATGTTTTGGTCATCCTTTGTACGCAGTTTGGGCTGTAGGCAATTACTGTCTAGATGCACCAGAAAGATTTCGTTCCATCAAGTGTCCAACTCTCATTATTTGGGGAATGGACGATGTCAAAGAATTTGAAAGACTGAGTTTAGCAAAAGCTGGCGATCGCTATTTTCTTTCTCAAGCAATTCCTCATGGCAAAGTCGTTGAATTTCCACAAGGAACAATATGCATGATGAATCAGATACCTGAAGAGGTAGCGAAGGTAGTAATCGACTTTCTAAACAATTCAGAATAGTTCAGCCTCTAATTTTCCAAGATTGTTGTACACTTAATCTCTACAATTAGTCCTGGTGTAGATAAAGCAGATATCCCAAATCCCGTCCAAGTAGGGAATTGATTAGTGAAATAGCGATCTTTTACTTTCATAAACAGCGGCAGGTGTGGAATAGTAAATTGTTGCTCAGAAGCACTAGCAGACCGATTTGGCAAATTACCGAGATTTACCCCTGTCACATGATAAGTAATCATCTCTACCACATCGTCAAAAGTCGCTCCTGCTGCTGTAAGTACCTTTTTCACATTCTCGAAAGTCTGGATAAATTGGGCTTCTATTCCCTCTACTACCTGTAAATTTTCATCGCGTCCCACCTGTCCTGAGATATATAATGTATTGCCTACCTTGATGCCAGGGCAATAGTGATACTTTTCATATAAAATTTCCATGCCTTGGGGAATAATGACTTCACGAGTCTTCATTATCTAAGTAGCTCCACACTTTTTCAACTGAAAATCAACCTAGTCCAACTTGAGAACGGAAGTTTTTAACCTCTCATAGCAGTTACAACCGAACGCGCCGCATCCGACAGTAACCAAGCATCAGCAGCAGGTGTCACGAAATCATAGCCCTTAGCGAACAGTTGGCGACCTCCAGGGGCATTGCGACTGATGCCCGCAAGCCAACAATCGGGACTGGCGCGGACTATTGCTTCAGCTTCCGCCATCAGTCGGTCAAGTTCTGAATTATCGTAAGTTCCAAACTTGGTCAGTACAGCAAAATCGTCCGAGATGTCTGCCGTCAGATCGCCTGGCCCTAAAAATACCATATCGATCCCCTCAACTGCCGCAATTTGACTAACATTCTCGAAACCCCGACGGGTTTCGACGATAACGGCTATAAGTAGATTCTCCCGATAATTGGCAGGATACTCTAGCTCTGCCAAACCCCAGTTGGCTGCTCGGCTCTCAGGATAACCAACACCTCGGTGTCCGCCATGAGGTCGATAGCGAGTCGCGGCGACAATTGCTCGCGCTTCATCTGCTGATTCTACGGTTGGAACGAGCAGACCTTCCACGCCCATGTCCAAGGCTCGTTTGATATAGACTGGATCGTGTGAAGGCACACGCAAAATACAGGTAACATCTGTCGCTTGGGTAGCGCGGAGTTGCTCTACTAAGACGGCCATGTCCGTAGCGCCATGTTCGTGGTCGATAATAAAGGCATCGAAGCCACACATAGAAAGAAGTTCGATTGAATCACCATCTGAGAAGAAAATCCAGCAACCGATTGGTTGAGAATCAGTTTGGAGCATTTTCTTCAGTCTATTAGGTCTGAACATAATTCGTTATACTATGCATTACCTCTAAAGCATCAACAATTGTAGAGGAATGCGGTTTGATTTCTGAAATTATTTGCATAGAGGGGCAACAGGGAATAGGAAAGAAGGGAGGTAGAAGTTCACTGATTTTTTTTAATCAAATATGAGTTCTATAGACTAACCAGAATGGATATTTCTTCTTGTATGGAAGTTGCGATCGCAATCTTTTATTTACAATCATGATATTTGTCAATAAATCGATGCTTGCTAAACTTAGACAATATTTAGATATTCGCATTACCGAGTAACAATCAAAGGATGCGATCGCTTATTTCTACTTTTTTCTCTTCTTGCTGTTCGTTCAACAATTTGATAATCTAAATGTTCGTTCCCTAAAAAGTTTAAGAAAATTATTAATTTGAGTTTTGGGTGTTGGGAAAAACTTACTATTCCCTTATTTTTAAAATTAGCTTAATTGAAGTCTTTGTTTAACTTCTTCAGCTAAATTAGCTAACCCTACTTCTACTTGTTCGCCTGTTTTTAAATCTTTGAGTGAGGATTTTTGTGTTGCTGCTTCTTCCGAACCAATAATGACGCAGAATTGAATTCCCTGTTTGTCAGCTAACTGGAATTGTTTACCCAAAGCCCGCTTGTCAAAGCTAGTTATAACATTAATTCCCGCTTGACGCAGATTTTGTGACACTTTTAAATAAATGGGCATTAAATCTTCTTGTAGATTTACTACCATCACTTGTGCTGGTGTGGCAGGTAAAGTACTTAAAATACCAGCTTTTAGCAAGCGACTAATTAAGCGAGTTAAGCCGATTGAAATACCTACACCAGGCATTTTCTCGCCTAAAAATGTCCCTACTAATTCTTCATATCTACCACCAGAACAAATACTACCTAAAGCTTCATGCCCTAATAGAGTTGTTTCGTAAACTGTACCTGTATAATAGTCAAGTCCACGAGCGATCGCTAAATCAATACAGAAGTGATTGTCAGCAACTCCAAGATTGCGAACACCTGTAATCACTGTTTCTAGTTCGGTAACTCCCAGGCTAAATTGTTCGGCTTCTGGCAGATTTTGAGCAAGGTGCTTGAGTTTGTCTAATACTTCGTCAACATTGCCATCAATTTTAATAAAGTCAATAATTTTTTGAGTCTGTTCGGCTAAAATTCCTTCTTTTTCTAAATGCTGTTTTACCTTATTCTCACCCACTTTTTCTAGTGTATCAATAATGCCAATACATGATTTAATTTGATTTTCTGTAATTCCTACTGACTGAAAGAAACCCGTGAGAATTTTGCGATTATTGATGCGAATGAGAAAATCACCAATATTAACTGCTTCAAATATTTCTGTAATAATTGCAGGCATCTGAGCATCGTAAAGCAAGCTGAGTTCACGACGCGCAACTACATCAATATCGCACTGACGGAACTGACGAAAACGTCCATCTTTTGCCCGTTCTCCCCGAAAAACTACATCCATTTGATAGCGAGCAAAAGGAAAAGTTAATTCATTGAGGTGACGGGCAATATACGCCGCTAAAGGAACTGTTTGGTCAAATTTTAAAGCTCTTGCTTCTGAACCAGTTTCGCCTGCTTTATCCTTTTCTGCTTGTCGATTTGGTGGCAGGATGGGATCGATACCATAAATAATATTATCACCTTGATTACCTTTGGCTTGTAGTACTTCTAAACGTTCTACTGCGGGGGTTTCTATGGGTGTAAAGCCATAGCTTTCAAACACTCTACGAATGGTATCTAGTAAATAAACTTCTAGGCGTTTTTCGCCAGGAAGAAATTCTGGAAAACCACTAGGAGTTGAAAAATTTATTTTGTCTGCTTTTGCCATGCTTTTACCTTTAACGATTTTAGATTATAAGGAGCAAACTAGAATATAGATTCCCAAATTTATTCATTCAGAAAATAGTGCGTTAATGAAGTTTAACGCACCTCTGGAGTTAAGATTTACTTTATCAAGCATCTTTGAGCATTGAAATTACTATCTTAGCCGTTCTTCTTGGATTAGGGTGCGCTGAAAGATTTGATGATTTTTTAACCAGTGCCAAGTACGAGCGCGATAGTTATTGCAAGGACTAATTAGTATCATTTCATATAAGGACATCTCTGGCATTCCCTTATATGAAAAATGCAAAATAACGGTGGAATTATCAGCTTCCCAGGCTCTACCTTGAATGCGATTAGTGTCAAACAAAAGGCTTTTATCACTATACATTCCTGGGAATTCATACTCCTCTCGTTTACCATCAGCCCACTTGTAGCGATTGATTTGGTAGTAAGCATGGGGAGCATTTTCTGGAAACTGGCAAGTTAAATGAGATTCATACTTGTCAAGAATTTTTCCTGCTGTATCAATTAGTGTATATGTCCCTACCCAATCTCCTTCATGGCGGATAAGCACAGGCATTTCTGCTCGTATATTAGACATTAAACAACTCCTGCATCTTAAATTTGCTGACTGCCAGAACTACGAGATAATGTACAACAATTTATTATCTTCCGCGATCGCGTTCCAAATCTTCGATCGCTTTTTGCAAATACCACTCATCTGTCATCCCCGGATAGTAGTCTCGCTTCTGTTCGATCAATCGCTGGGCAATTTCCCAATATCCCCCAACTAAGCGTAAAAGTCGCTGACGTAGCAGATTATACTTTTGCTGTTTTGACTCAGGATGAGATGTCTGGATTTTTTTGAGGTTATTTAAGACTTGCTGGTAATTATCCCAGTCTTCTTTTTCACAATAAATACTAGCCGCTCGTTGATAATCTGCAACGGCGAGTTGCATTTCTTCTAAAAAAGTATAGGCGATGCCACGATTGTAGTGAGCTTGAGGATCGTCAGGATTGATTTGCAGTGCTTGGGTGTAGTCAGCAATAGCACCGAGATAATTGCCTGCTGCTCGATAAGCATTGCCTCTGGCAACATAGACTAAAGCATCTTCGGGTTGAATCTGGAGTGCTTGGTTAAAATCTGCGATCGCTCCTTGATTATCTCCCAAAAGAGAACGTGCTTTGCCGCGATTGCGATAAACAACTGCATCTTGAAAGTTTAGTTGCAATGCTTGGTTAAAATCTGCGATCGCTTCTCGATAATTCCCCATTTTGCAGCGTACCACGCCACGACAGCAATAAGCTTGGGCATCTTGCGGATCGGCTTGTAATACCCAGTTTAAATCTGCAATGGCTTCGCGTGTGTCTCCTTTTTCTGCTTTTTCTAATAACTGCGTGAAATATGCGTTTGTAGAGATTATGGGCGCACTTGTGGAAGTTTGTTGCTGAACTACTGTTTTTTCTGGCGGTTGTAGCTGTTTAATTTTTTCCAAACACAGGCGACAATTCTCTTTATCTTTTTGTGCTAAATATAATTCTGCTGCTTTTTTAAAGCTAGCGATCGCATCTTGAATATACCCTTGTTTGCGCCGCACTATTCCCCGCAGATTATAAGCTGCCGCATGATGGGGATTAAGACGAATTGCGCGATCAACATCTTCAAGCGCTCCTGGCAAGTTTTTGAGTGCTACCCTTGCCAATCCACGACAATAATTAGCTTCAACACTATCAGGATAAAAGTTGAGAGCTTGAGTGTAATCGGAAACAGCTTGATGAATTGCTCCTGAGTCATAATACGCCAAACCTCTTTGTAAGTAAGCTTCGGCAGAGTAAGGTGTCAGTTGCAAAGCATGGCTAAATTCTTCAATGGCTCCAGCGTAGTCTTTTTGTTTCGCTTTTTCTAATCCCCTATTGTAAAATTCGTCATTCATAGCAATTGTTTAGTTGAATCAACTAGTTGGATTCCAGAAGGTGTGTTTCTTAAGCTTAACTGAGTACTAGCTTTTCAGTAGAAGGCATATATAGCGATCGCGCATTCGCCAGATAGCTTGAGCGCGATCGCACTTTGGTTAGTTAACGCTTGTTTGCTTTTATTAACATGGCGATCGACAGCAGTGTTGTTTTAATTAAAAAAGCGATCGCTAAAATAATTGTCGTCATTGAATCGCCTTGAGTTGGCTGTGGTTGAGTAGATATAACAGGCACTTCGGTATGAGTCTGTGCAGTTGGGTGAATCATGGAAAATATTCTCTTTGAAATTTGCTATATCTACTGTCGCAACTGGGTTTGAGAGTTTTTTCCACGACTTTGACTAACATAGCCTGACATAGGCTGACTTAGTTCTCAAAGCGAACTAATGTTATTTGCTACACTAGCTTACAAGTATTGTGGAAACTAGCAATGCAGCCGCTTCCGCGTGATTTTTTAACTCGAATTGCCCAAAAATATCAGCTGTCTGAAGAACAGGAGGACGCATTTGTTGAGATTTATCATCGCGGGGATGATGAAGTAGAGGCAGCTGAGGCTTTAAGTATCTCTGCGAGTGCTTTTCGGACGCGTATGACTGGGGTATATGAAAAATTTCAGATTGCAGGCAAAGGCCCTGGTAAGTTTTATCGACTGCAAGTATTTCTAATTGGTGAGTATCAAAAAACAGGTCAAAAGCTAACGTCTGAACAGTCAAGCACTGAAATTTACATTCAAACGCTGGTTAAAGAAGTTCGTGAGTTTGTCGCGTCTAGTATCTGCGAACGGTGCGGTAAGATGCGCGTTCTGGATATGGAGCAACCGATTGGTTTAGCGTCTATTTATACCAGTGTCAATATTTTAGAGAAACTCACAGGGCGGCGATGGTTAGAGATTGCAGATTTATCCGAAAGATGTGGATTGGAAGATTTTGAACGGTTCGGATTAACGGCAATCCAAGAACAGCGGATTGATGGACTAAAGGCAGTAACACAACATGAAAAATTGATGGTGTTAGGTAAGCCAGGTGCAGGAAAAACAACGTTTTTAAAGCGACTAGCAATGCTCTGTATTGAGCAGCGCTTTCAAGCTAACCGAGTGCCAATTTTTATCACGCTCAAAGCGTTTGCAGAAACACCTGGACAACCAAGCTTGTGGGAGTATTTACCTCAAAGTTTTGCACCGCATAAAACTACCAATCCACCCACAGAACTGGTGGATAAGCTACAAGCCATTCTAGAAGAAGGACAAGCCCTCATTCTCTTAGATGGTTTGGATGAGGTACGGGATACAGACACTCAGCGTATTATTAACGAGATTCAAAAATTTGCTACCCAATTTCATCTCAATCAGTTCGTGATGACTTGCCGGATTGCGGCACGGGAGTATACTTTCGAGCAGTTCACTGAAGTTGAGGTTGCAGACTTCGACGATCATCAAATTCGTGATTTCGTAACAAAATGGTTTACAACCAAGAAAGACCCCATAAAAGCAGAAACCTTTGTTGAGAAGTTGGAAACAGATGAACGCATCCGCGAGTTAGCAACTAATCCACTTTTACTGACGCTATTGTGTTTGGTCTTTGAGGATGCAGCCGATTTTCCCACAAATCGGTCTGAGCTATACGAAGAAGGTTTAGATGTGTTGTTGAAAAAGTGGGATGCCAGGCGCAACATTGAGCGGGATCAAGTCTACAAAAAGCTATCGCGCCAACGCAAAGAAGATTTGTTAAGTCACCTAGCTTACACATTTTTTGAGCGCGGTGAGTATTTCTTTAAGCAAAGAGTAGTAATTGATCGCATTATTCAGTTTATCCGTAACGCACCCAACATCAGTCAGGATGACAATGATTTAGAACTTGATGGGGTGGCGGTGCTGAAATCAATTGAGGCACAGCATGGCTTACTTCTTGAACGAGCGCGGGGCATTTATTCGTTCTCTCACTTGACGTTTCAAGAGTATTTTACTGCACGACAGATCAAAGAACAGCGAAGTGATGCTCTGGTGCAAGACTTAGCCAGCCATGTAACTGAAAAACGTTGGCGTGAGGTTTTTTTCTTAACGGTGGGGATGTTACCCGATGCAACTCACTTGCTGCAATTGATGAAAGCGACAACAGATCGGATTTTAGTGGACGATTCCAAACTTCAGCAGCTCTTAGATTGGGTTATACAGAAATTCAATTCTGTTGATGTACCTTACAAACCTGCTGCGGTTCGCGCCTTCTATTTTGATCTCGCTTGTAACCTCTACCATGACCTCAACCGCGACCTCAAACTTTTCCACGCCCTTACCCACGACCGCGCCCACGAACTTGACCGCGCTCTTGCCCACGACCTCGACCTCGACCGCGCCTTTGCCCACGGTCTTGCTCAAGTCTTAGACGACAACAGCTACAACATCCGCTTAGGGTTCAAATTTACTAACAATCTAAATCTAAATAATCATCAGCTACAACAAAAGCTGCAAGAACTGAGGGAGCAACTGCCTGATACCTCTTGGGAAAATCATGAACAATTCAAAACATGGTGGAAACCAAACGGACAAGCTTGGACAAAGCAACTCCGAAACATCATGATTGAGCATCGCAATATTGGGCATGACTGGCAATTTAGCAAAGAACAAAAAGAGCAACTGCAACAGTATTACGATGCAAACAAGCTGTTGGTCGATTGTATGAATAGCGAGTGTTATGTCAGTCCAGAAGTGAGAAAGGAAATTGAAGAGACGTTATTGTTACCAATTGCTAAAATCGAAAAGCGTCAGCAACCTTAACACCTGGATAAAAGCCTGACTACGCTAGCTAATGAGGCGCATTTTCATCTAAAAATGGTATTAGCATAGGAAAGATAGCTCAGTGACTCTAGCCCTGAAGGACGCGATTAATGACTATTACCTCCCAAAAGAAGGTATGGACGGATGAAGAATTCATGGCTCTACCATCGGATGGAGGGCATCATGAATTAGTGGATGGGGTGCTAGTAGACATGGGAAACTCTGGAATGGAGCATGGCTATCTTGCTAGTATCCTGAGTTTCTATTTAAGCGGAGATTATAGCTAGGAAATTAGGCGTAATTTGTGATTCTAGTACCGCATTCACCATGAAATCTGGAAATAAGCGTTCTCCCGATTTATCTTTCGTGGCTAGGGAGCGGTTGCAGGGACTCAAACGATTGCCCAAAGGCTTTTTTGTGGGAGCGCCTGATTTAGCTGTGGAAGTGATTTCGCCTAGCAACACATTTGCAGAAATTCACAGCAAGCTAGTTGAGTATTTTGATAGTGGTGCAAAACTAGTTTGGGTAATCAATCCAGATGAGCAATCAGTGTTGGTGTATCGTCAGCCACAGCCAGACAAATTACTGAAACTCACTGACAGCCTGGACGGGGAAGAGGTTATACCCGGCTTTACATTACTTGTTGCTGAACTATTTGCCGAGCTTGATTTTTGAGTATAACAGAGTAAAGCGATCGCCCTTGTAAATGAGTTGCGATCGCCATTCAGCCATACAACTATTCGGCTTTTTGAAAGCAAGTTTTTCCTAATAATTTTAGTTACCAGAAGTAATTATGCTTCAATAAGCAAACTAGGCGAAGTTAGAACAAAAACATCCCTAGTTCCTTGAGCCTCAATCTGCGGTTTTATAGGAGTGGTAAAGTGGAGAAAATCATGATCGTTGACTAATAATAATTCTCCCGGATTTAGAATTTTACTAAATACAGGCTTTTCTTTTTTTGCGGTATATAAATGTGTTTCTCCACCTTGAATATTTTCTCTATCTACAGAGAATATACCTATAAAATCAGTACCATCTCTATGGATACCTTCAGGGGCTGGATTTCCCATATTATCAGGCGAACAGGTAGTTCTGATTTGATGAACTCCTATTTCAGCTTCTGGGTGAAGTTTACAAGAATCACTAAATGCTAAAACAAGATGTTTAAAGATATCAAGTTCTACAAGTGCATCATCTAATTCTGTAAACTCTCTTTTAATATCTCCTACTAATGGATTGTATTCTTTAGGTTGGAAGAGGTATCCATGAGGTAGTTTAATGACGCGATCGCCTGACACTATGAACCGAGATAATCTTCTTAAACGATAGTCTCCTTTGATGTAAGGATCGACAGGCAAATTGTTAAAAAATGGCTTGAAACCTTCTGTATTGATTGAATTTACCTTTCTTAGAGTAAACAGAAAAGCATATTCTAATTCCGTTGCTTCCCATACTTTTTGCATAGGATTTACCTCATTGCAGTTTAAATACTCCCGAATTTTCTTTGTGGGAGGCTTATACACTTAGTGTATGCTACTTTTTATTAAACTGTCGTTAAATTGACTACAGAAATTGACAAATTGTGATATCAAAGATTTCTTCAAATATAGCCCACAACAAGGGCATGAAGATGTCTTTCCCTTACACCCATTTTCAAGTCAGCTGCTGAAAAGATTTACTGATGGGAGTTAGTGGGCAAGGAATCGGCGTATATTAACTAGCAGCAACAAGGTTTGATGATGACTGATTGGCTCTACCGCTACCCACCTCTGTATCCTGGTATTTTGCTGAGGCGTTACAAACGTTTTTTTGCAGATGTTCAACTTGCTTCTGGTGAAGTAGTTACAGCACACTGTCCGAATACAGGCCCAATGACTGGAGTCTCGACTCCTGGGAGTGCGGTGCAGCTTTCCAAAAGCGATAGTCCTACTCGGAAGTTAGCTTATACCTTGGAACTGATTCAAGTACACGACAACGCACCGACTTGGGTAGGTATTAATACTTTTTTACCCAATCGAGTAGTGAAGCTAGCTTTGGCAACACATCTTTTCCCGGAATTGGGCGATTATAGCCAAATTAAGGGTGAGGTGGTTTATGGACTAGATAAAAAAAGTCGAGTGGATTTTTTCTTGACAGGGAGTGATGAACAACGCCCGATTTATTTAGAGGTAAAAAATACAACTTTGGCAGAGGAAACTTTAGCACTATTTCCCGACACGGAGACTACAAGGGGACAAAAACACTTGCGGGAACTAATGGCGCTATTACCTCTCACGCGTGCAGTAATGCTTTACTTTATCAATCGGGGAGATTGTACTGAGTTTGCTCCTGGCGATTGCACAGACCCCATATATGGTAGGTTATTGCGGGATGCGATCGCTCTTGGTTTAGAAGTATTACCTTGCCGTTTTGACGTTTCTCCAGAAGGCATTCGTTATTTAGGTTTGGCAAAGCTGAAAATTTGAATTGGGAATTTTGCATTAATTATTCTTGTCATGGGGGTCTCTGGTTCTGCATTTTATGAACGAAAAACTCCTCAACAGCCAATTTGATGCACTTGAGGAGCCACCTGATGCTATGTATGTTGATGTTTCCCACCCACCAGAGGCGATCGCAAATATCCTCAAAACATATTTTGAATAATGTTGATTAGTAGCCCGCTGGTAAAACGTGGGAAATACTTATCTTCGATTGCGGCATTGCAGAGAATAGCGGTTCCCCCGCCATGTCGTCCAACCATTTGCAACCCTAGTACGACTGTTGTATCTGAGATACCAGTTATCTTGCTCTCCACCTAAATAACGAATACCTAAATCTTGTCTTTGTCTGCTAGAAAAACGTTTTTCTAGAGGAACCCACGCACTACCATTATCACTAAACCGCCCAACAACACGGACACCAGAAGTGGTGGTGCAAATATTACCATTACAAGTAGTTTGTGAGTCATCCACTACTTTCCACTGCATCTGGGCTGGTCTGCCGTCAATATTACAATCCCAGAGGCCAAAAAACCACTCACTTACAACAAGTCCAGCTTTAGCATGATTGGATGCCAACACTAAACCTGCGGGAACAATAGCCAAGCCCAAAAGCCATTTTGTTATGTTTTTCATCTGCACTACTAATACCTAAGTTCATCTATTTATCTGTTATGTATTGACAGTGCTATTTATGCAGCTAAAGCGAACAAAACAGAGGGCAGAAGCAATATGGTGTGCGGCTCACAACCCATACCAATTGCAGTCCATCCTTTATGGTTTCGCCAGTTCCCTATGGCGGGAAACCTGCTTACCCTAGCCTGCGGCAAGCCGCTACGCGTCTACGGGAACGGCTTCGCCGAACAGGACTGGATTCACCAGAGATTTTGGTGGGAGACTCAAACCTTTGCCCGCGAGTAGTCACTCTAGAGATCGCTTGTCAGAAACCTTCTGCCTTCTGCCCTCGTTCTGCCTTTCTTGTTAAAGCCAAGCTCGGTCATACTGAACTGGCCAAAGTTTTTCATGTCCTAACTGTTTGGCTGCTAGGTGAGGCCAGTAAGGATTGCGAAGTAGTTCGCGTCCCAATAAGACCATATCAGCTACTTCTGTGCGAATGAGCTGGTCAGCTTGTTCTGGGGATGTAATTAAGCCAACTGTTCCTGTATAAATATTTGCTTCACGGCGGATGCGTTCGGCAAACTGGGTCTGATAACCAAGTTTGGTTGGTATGTTAATGCCTGGTATAATCCCCCCTGAAGAGCTATCAATCATATCTACACCCAAAGACTTAAGTTTGTCGCTCAAAGCAATACTTTGTTCGATGTCCCAGCCCTTATCTACCCAATCAGTTGCAGAAATACGTACTAAGAGTGGATATGTTTGCGGCCATACCTTTCGCACTTCCTCAACGACTTCTCTCAGCAGACGGGTACGGTTTTCAAAGTTACCACCATAGTCATCTTGGCGATGGTTGACAAGGGGTGAGAGAAATTGGTGCAGCAAGTAACCGTGGGCAGCATGAATCTCAACGACTTTGAAGCCAGCTTGCAAAGAACGTTTGGTAGCTTCGACAAAGGCTTGAATAATTTGCTGAATTCCTTCAAAATTCAGGGCTTCAGGTATTGGACTTTCTTTGCTAAAAGCGATCGCACTACTCGAAACCAGAGGCCGCCAGCCATCCTGAGATTCATTAAGTACTTTTCCTCCCTTACTTGGTTTAGCTGTGCTGGCCTTTCTGCCTGCATGGGCGAGTTGGATACCTGAAACAGCACCGAAGTTATGAATTAATGCTACAGTCTTTGCTAAACCTTCTATGTGTGCATCTGACCAAATTCCTAAATCTTGTGGGCTAATGCGTCCGCGAGACTCAACAGCAGCAGCTTCTGTTAGCACCAACCCTGCACCGCCAACTGCACGAGAAGCTAGATGAACTAAGTGCCAGTCGTTAGCAAATCCATTTGTACTGGAATATTGGCACATAGGTGAAACAGCGATGCGGTTGCGAAAGGAAACGTCACGAATTTTGAATGGTTCAAATAGGTGTGCCATTAGTATTGATTCCTTCTCTTGCTAACTAAACGAAATTGGGAAGGGATTTACTAGGTGAACTCAGAGTGGCATTCAACGGCTGTAGATTTTCTTAGACTCACACTAAAATCAGCGATAAAAGCTATAGCCAACAGGAATAATCCAGAAACACAAATGCTGTGCTGTGTCAACGAATTGTTGGCAGTAGTCAGAGCGGTATGCTCTTAAAAATTCATTGTGATGCTTTCAGATGTAAAGACCTAATTTAAATTTTTATTGAATGACTAAAGTTATTATCAAAGCTCACATGGATAGATTTATTACTTGGCTCTTGGCTTGGAGATTCCCAGATATCGCGTTTTCCTTGTTCTTGCTGTTCTCGATCCACTAATAACTGTAGATGATATGGTAATTTATTTTCCTGCCAGAGTGTCCAAAGTTCTCCACATAAAGATTCTCTTTCGATTTGTCCAAAACTCATTGCTTTACTCTCCAATACTGTCATGATTTAAGTTTAATAATCTCTGAACTATCAATAATAAAAAGGTTAAATTTTTATCTTTTGTATTTTCGCAGTATTTAAAACACAGGTAATATTCGTTCTCCCTATTTTTTGTTCATAAAATCTCTCAAGTGCGATTCTTTTGATAACTTGCTCAACTTCTGGATTTCAGTTTCATTTCACTGAATACTTAATGTGACTATTGCTAAAGTATATTTTGTAGATTTGACTATTTAATATGCCATAGATTGCGGTGAATTCATCAACAAGCATCTAATTGAGCAGATAAACAATAAATTTAACATCATAAATAACTCGAACTATTGCTACCTTCATGAAAGGCTTATATTGAAAAAAATTGGCATCAATGAATCGAACTTTAAAAGCAGTGTGTGACTGTATCCAATAATTAAAAGTAACAACTTTGATTTCTCATACTTCCTGAGATACCAACTGATTATTTACAAACTTTAAAATATCTTCAGATATTATTTCCGTCATACTAACTGGGTTATGTGTATTAGCAAGCTTTTTAGTGATTGGATTGATTTAATTAACCGCAGAGTACGTAGACAAAAAAGACAAGTTATTGAACTTGCAATTTATCTTGCAATGTCTCCGCAACAGAGTACCTTGGGAACCCGTCTACTCTAGTGGCTCACCTCCTAACTTCACTTATATTTAAAATACTATAAACTGATAAGTTTAGTGTAGTATGTAGTTGTGAGAATCGCATATATTGCGCTAAAAAACAAGGATTTATGAAAATTTAGTAATAATACTTATAAAATTGGTGCTTTCGGTACTAAAAACTTTCGCAAAAAAATTAAGGACAAGAATCATACTTGTCCTTAATGGGTAAATATAGTAGATTCTGTGCTGAACGATTCAGACGAGCCAATTAAATTAACTCTCTGTGTAGGTGTCTTTGTAAAATTGCAAGCGACCAATGCCGAGAAATTGACCGACAGTTTGTCGTCCATAGGGAAATGCTGTCACGCCAATTAAATATACGCCATCAGCAAAGGGATTGCGGTAAGACCGCAGACCAATAGTGACTGTTTTACCTGGCGGTATGGGAGAGTCAAAGTTTACTACTAAGGTCTGCTGTTTGTCGTTGCTTTTCACGGCTTTCAGTGCCAACTTTGTTCCTTGGCGATCGCGTGTTCCTTCAAAAGCAAAAGTATTGTTCTGATTCAAGTCAATATCTTCCGTGCCTTGAATCTGGTTAAAGGTAACCTGTTGCAGCGGTTCCCCGGCAGTAGCTGGCACTTCCAGCGTGAAATAGTATGTTGTATCCGAAACGCTTGTGTCAGTGTATGGAGTGCTGGCACTTACCAAACGTGGTGGTTGGGCAAAGGCGATCGCGCCATTACCCAAAGTAACTGCATTGGCTCCCAACTCAGGTAATGACGACATTCCCGCACTAACAACAATTACTGTGCTTAATAACCCACTAATGTACTTCATAATTGTATTGGCACCTCGATGATTTTCTTTGGGTTTAAATAGTTTGAGTTTGGATTTAAATTCCCATAGACAGTATGGACAAATCAATGTTTGCAGTCGTGCTAATCAGCCACTGCAAGCAAATTTGCGACTAATATTTTTAAACTATTCTGGTGCTTTTTAGTATAGCAATTATTCTTTTTTTACACAGACAAAATGGATAATTTATATGAAAGTTAGCCTGTAATTTTGGGACATTTTTTATTATTTAAATGCCCGAAAAAACGATGGTTTTACTGGGCTTTTTACTAGTAAAAACACCTAAAAATAGATAGATTTACCGTAGATTAGCAAGTGAATTTACTTAAAAAATAGTAGTCTAAATCTAATTTATTAGTTTCAAGATTAATAAAGCTTTAGTTGATTTGTGCCTGCTGCCCAAGAGTATCAACAGTCACGAATTGGTAGCCTTGCTGTAGTAATTGCGGAATCAGAATCTTGATTGTTGCTGCAACATCTTGTCCACCGCAAGCACCATCATGCAAGACAATCAGCGAACCGTTTTGTACTTGGTTGAGAACTCGCTCAACTACAGTAGTAACTCCTGGTAGTACCCAATCTTCAGGTACAACACTCCACATAACTGGACGGTAATTCCACTCAAGAAATAACTTTAATGTTTTCGGAGTGAATAAGCCGTTGGGTGGTCGAACATCGCGCACTTGTTCGGGTAGCAGATTACAAGCATTGTAGATAGCAACTTGGGTTTTTTCTAAATTGTCTTTGAGGTCTTTTGGGGAAAGCATGGGAAAAGAGCGATGATCGTAGCCATGCAATCCTATCCAATGTCCGCGATCGCATATTGCCTTGGCGATGTCTGGCGAACGGTTGACGCAAGCACCCAACCAAAAAAAACTCGCTTTAATGTTGTAATAATCTAATACTTTCAACATTTCGGGTGTGTATCGAGGATGAGGGCCATCATCAAATGTCAGCGCGATCGCTTTAGAATTGCGATCGCCACTCCAAAGGCAGTTGGGAAAAGTCGGTTGGAGAATGCGGTAAAAAATTGGAAATAGGGGAGCTAATTGCATCTTGAGTCTCTTACCTTAAGTTTCAATTTTTTTAGAACTAATAACTAATCTGGCAAAATTATTTAGATTAACGAGAGGTCTGACCCCTCAACAGTCAACATTAGAAAGTACAACAGTCCAACAAGTCTGGCTTTCGCTTTCTCAAAGACCTTTTGTTCTTTATCAATTGTGGCAGACGGTCAAGTTAATCGTTGCCAGATAACCGTGAATATGACCACTAGCAGCAAGTGATTCCTCGTAGTTACCTAGGTGTGTCCTAGATCGTTAATCAGGAAGTCTTTCCTTGACAAAGCTATATCTTATGCTTTACGAACCCGCTCGTGCTAATTGGCTTGAGGAGCTAAAAGTTATGCTCTCTAAGGGTTACGAATTTTTGATTCACTTTAAACTCAGCACAGTCTGCACGCAATACAACACCTCATGTCAATCTACTACGTAAGGGTAATGCAAAAAATCCACCCAAAAAACACTGAAGTCTGCAAATTCTGAAAGCAGAACTATTACGAATTTCAAAAATATTACGGTCACATTAATCTGAATACAGTCAAATTGATTCAAGGAAAAACAAATGATTCGCAAATCTCTAATAGCTTCTGCTGTAATTTTGTGTGGAACCGTTGCTTTTAACTCTGTTGCTAAAGCTGGTTCTGCTGATGTTCATTTCACTGCAAATGTCCCTTCATCTTGTACTTTTTCCAATGTTACTAACGGGACTTTAGGACTGAATGTAGCGGGAACAACTCTCAGTAGCATAGCTAGTGGTACAGCTGGAAGCGCCACATTAACTATGCGGCTGGCTCCAGGTACATATCGGCTCGATCTCGATCCTGCTGGATTTCCACCGGATTGGCAAGCTGCTGTCAATACCTATGCCGTTGACGTAGTTGCAGGAAGCTATACACCTGTTTTAGTGCCACTCATCAAGTCGTATACGATATCTGACATTGTAATGGATGCTGAAGGTAAGCCACTCAGTGGAGCGAGAGTGGAAGCTGTTCGCACAACTTCTAAACAACGCTTATTCTCCGTCACAAATGAGGCGGGAGTTTACTATCTAGAACACATACAAGAAGGTAATTATGTACTGTATATCAACGGTCAGCAAGCTGCTCCCCACTCTGTAGAACTCAATAGCGTTTCTGAAGCTTTTCAAGAACTCAATCTACAATTTGGTGTAAATTCTTTTACAAATAAAGTTGGTATTTTGACTAAGTAGATTAATTAATCATACATAGTAAGAAGTAATTTCTACAAGCCAATTACTCCTTACTAGTAATCAAAAATGCTCAGAGTTACTTGTCGTTTTTGTAGCTTTCAACAGCTGAGCGCAGATTACCTTGATGTTCTGACAAGAGCCGATCGCCTGCGTCTTTTTCCAAACCAGTCCAGTGCATCAACAATGCTAGTTTGACCCACTTGCCACTATGTTCTAGGATGAAACCTGCGGCTTCTCGACTTAAACCTGTGAGGTCTTGCAAAATTCGCAAAGCGCGATCGCGCAACTTTTGATTTGTTACCGCTACATCCACCATACGATTGCCATAAACTTTGCCCAACTTGACCATCACTCCGGTGGAAAGAATATTTAAGGTTAACTTCGTTGCTGTACCAGCTTTCAGGCGAGTTGAACCAGCTAGCACCTCTGGCCCGGTCAACAGGCGAATATCAATATCTGCCTCAAAGCTGACTTGTGCCGCAGGAACACAGGCGATAAAAATAGTTATGGCTCCCCGCTGACGGGCAGCATTTAGCGCACCGTGAACAAAAGGTGTAGTACCGCCAGCAGTAATGCCGACTACTACATCTAGTTGTGTAACATGTCTTTGAGCGATCGCGGCTTCTCCATCTTCAGCACGGTCTTCTAAATCCTCAGAACTGCGAACCAATGCACCAGCACCACCAGCAATAATTCCCTGTACCAGTTCAGGAGGTGTACAAAAAGTAGGTGGACATTCAGCCGCGTCTAACACTCCTAACCTGCCACTTGTCCCTGCACCAACATAAAACAAGCGTCCTCCTTGGTGCAAACGCTCCGCAGTTCGCTCAATCGCTTCAGCTAACTGAATTTTAACCGCAGCAACTGCCTCAACTGCTTTCTGGTCTTCGTTATTGAACAGTTCTACCAATTCCAGAGAACTGAGTTGGTCTAAGTTAAGACTGTTAGGATTTACTTGCTCAGTCAAAAGATGCCCGCGTTCCTGCAAATTTGTCATTTGTCCTTTGTTCCTCTGTCGTTTGTCACTTGTCTTTTGTGGGTTATCAGTTGTGAGACAGTGCCTTGGGGAGGCAGTGCGTTGCTCCCTTTCCCAAAGTTGTAGGCGTTCCGCCTTCCCGTAGAGTAGCAACTGCCGTTAGTGCAGCGAAGTGCGAGTCCTCGTCCAAGGACCGACACTAAAAGTGTTAGCGCAGTGTTAGCGAGTCTTCTCCTAAAGGGAGCCACTGCGGAGTCCGGTCTTGGTGGTTCCCCCAAAGAGGAACTGCCGTTAGCGCCGCGTTAGCGAGCTTGCGAGCGTCACCGCTTGTGGGTCTTGGGGTTTCCCCAAGTGGAGCAAGTGGCGTGAGATGCTACGCGATAGCACAGCGTTAGCGAGTCCTCGAGCGTCACGAGCGTTACGAGCATCACCTATAAGGGTCAGTTGCTGTTTGCCAATGACCATTAACTAATGACAACTGTACAGACGCGATTAATCGCGTCTCTACTAATGACTAAATGACTAATCACAACAATCCTTCTAGTTGGCGACGAATTCTGTCTAATTCAGAATCCGATAACCCTGGCTCTGCTTGTGGCACTTGGTCAGAGTCAATAATGTCCTCACTAATATTGTCATTATCAGCATCTGGTTGCCAGTCAGTTTCTTCCACATTTAGTTCTGGGACTTTACTAATTAAAGGAGCATTTTCCGGGACGATTTCCCATTCATACCCAGCACTTTCGCAAAATTCCTTGATTTCTTCAGCATCAAGCGCTTCTACTGTCGGTACGGGAAAATCCTGAGCTTCCAACAATAAAGCAAAGCGCAGAGCGTCATCTTCTGACTCGAACATCAGAATTTTATTGCGATCGCCTACCCGAATAGTGTGAATCCCCTCATTTTCTGTGTGAGCATTAAAAATCAATACAAAAACACGCATTGGTGTAATCATCTGTCCTTTTGTTCTGAGGTCTATTCATATTAAAGTTCTACGTTGCGCCCTGAGGAAAGTCACAGCAACAATTTTCACTTTATTCATATTTTTCAAAGAGCGCCAATTACCTTGAACATACCGATTGTAAATTTTAGGTTAGATGAGATGAAATGAATTCTCACCCATTCTTGATAAACCTACAACTATCAGTGCAAAAGACAAGGGATAAGGGAGATGAAGGGACAAGTAGAGAAGTCGCAAGAAGGAACCACTACATTGGTGTTAGCGTAGCGGTAAGGCAGTCGCAGACAAGCGCGGTTTCCGTCGGTTGCGTTAGCGCTAGCGGTATCGACGTAGGAGCGTCACTGCCGTTAGCGTAGCGTTAGCGAGCTTGCGTTCGCGCAGCGTCTCGTAGAGAGCGTCACCCGTACTGCAAAGCAGATACTCGTTCGCCCTTGGCGTTCCCGTTTCCTTGAAGAGGGTTCCCGCAGGATAGGGTAGCAAGTGGTGTGGTCTCCCTCCGAGCAAACTTCAAACAGACAAGGGAGATGAAATAAATCCCCGGTTCTCCATTCTTTATTTCACTTAACATCTCATGTATCCATTTTTGGTAGAAAATAAAGATATAGGGAGACAGAGTTTGGACGAAGATACTACCTCTGCTTCCATATCTTTCTCAACGCCTCAAACGATTCTAGGAGATTTGTAAGTAGAGGTGTACTATGACTCACAATTTTTCACTATTCGATCCTAGTACCTACTTAATTGTTAAAATTACTCTGTTTATTTTGGCACTGCTAGTATTTTTGGCAATTTCTGCGGCTCCGGTCGTGTAGAATTTAGCCAAATCGAATCTCGAATATCCCAAGAAATCTAGCCTCCCTAAGAGTTGGAGGTGAGATTATGCACATTAAAAGCAATCTCTTAAACTTGGGTGTGGTCTTTGCAACTCTATTAGCAAATTCGCTAATTTCTGACAGCCAAGTTAAAGGTAAAATTCCATTGCTGCCAACACAGAAGTCTTGGATTGCAGTCCAGTCAGCCAATATTGCAACTTTAGCAAATGGTAACTACCAATTTTGTAGTCAACCCGACCCCAAGGACTGGCGAGACGGAGCTGGAGTTTGTTTGAATTTCAGCAAAGTTGGGAATCGCCTGAATGGATATTACGGCTATCCTCACTCAGACAACTTTATCTGTATTCGCGGAACAGTAGACAATAATCTCATCGCAGGTGAAGCTTTAGCGATATTGTGGGGTGTTAATCAATTAAAAAATACACCGGAATCTGTATTTAAGTGGGATTTAGAGCAACGCTTGACACTTAGTCAAGGACATCTCATTAGCACTGCCAATAATGGCGAGGATGCTGTTAAGCGGATTTTATACCGCCATGCTTCACTAAATCTTGAGGGATTTTATCAATATAATCGCCCTCGCATGACACCTCCATCTCAACTGTGTGAGTGGAAGGCACAAAAGTAGCAAATTAACTCGCGTGATCCCAGTCACTGAGTAACTCATGCTCTTGTTTTGTCTTGTTGGGTTTGCGGAGTGGTGCTTTAGGAGTACCAATATTCATGGCAGGAAAAGACTGTTGTCTCTTCTTGGCAGATTTTTTGTCTTGTGTAGTTGAATTAGTCTGTGTTGTTGTCATTGATGAATTATCCTAGAAAACTCAGCACTAATTTATATCATCAATTTCAAAACAGCAAATTTCTGAAGAAGTATATTTGTTGTCGAGAAGTTATCCCTTAAGTGCTAAATAATACCAAAAGGTGAAAGAATGTATTTTTTGAGAACGAGGTAATGCAGTGGAAACTACTGCATCTGATACTGTATTATGAGCGATCGCAATAGCATTGAAGCCGATAAATTAAAGATATGCCATAGTTTCAATGGAACCCAGCGTCGCTTTGAGGGTATGCCAAGCCAAAGTTACACACTTAACCCGCATCGGATATTGGGAAACACTTTGCATAATCGCTGATGTGGTTGATAATATCTGAATCTAGTAGCAAGCGATCGCCTATTTGAGATTTGCTTTCACCCTTTATACTAAATGTGAGTTCGACGGTTGATTAAGGATGAAGGCAAGGAATGGTATAGGTTTCAAGAATCAATGAGGGAGAAAAAGATTGATAATTATTGAGAATGCAGTCAATCGAAATATCAGAGTTGATTAAGGCAAAGTTGAGAGAGCGCTTACATCTGAAGTGAAAGGTGGAGCGGACATTTTTTGAAGCTGGTAAGGCGCTGATGGAGTTGCGCGATCGCCCAATTCGCCCAATTCACAGGTTGCAAAATTTTAGCATCCGATTTCAATTACTGTACTGTATATGCTGTACTTTATCCAGAATCCTCTCTCAGCAGGCTTTTTGAGACTTAATGGGAAAAGTCAGATCGGTCAACAAAATTAAATATGCATCACCAACCTAGTTGCTCAATAATCTGATCGGCAAGCTGGAAGACATTGAATGGCTTAAGGATCACTCCAGCAACGTCAGCAGGGTCAAATTTGAGCGAATTGGATGATGGATCTGTTGCGGTAAACAAGATTACCGGAATCGACTGCGTAGTCGAATTAGTTTTTAAGATTTGCAGTAGAGTAAGTCCGTCTTCACTAGGCAGGGCCAAATCGAGCAAAATCACATCGGGCTGCTGCATTTCTGCCTGCGCCAGTCCTGCTTGTGCAGACTCGGTGGTAAGGATTTTCCAGCTTTTGAGGCGTTCTAGAGTGAGCTTGACAATGCAGCACAGGTCAGGTTCATCGTCAATCACTAGAATACATCGCTTTGCATAAGAGAACATAATACTAATTCGTAATTCGTAATGAAGGTGAGCAAGGTCTTGCGCTCATACTTACTTGGGTAGGCAGGCAACAGGTGAAGTAGTGCGGTCTTGGGGAGCCACTGCGGTGAGGCAGTCCGGTCTTCTCCCAAGGGGAGACGCTAAGAGCGATGGTGGTTTCCCCAAAGAGGAACTGCCGTTAGCGTAGCGTTAGCAACGCAGGAGCGTCACCCCTTGTGGGTCTTGGGGTTTCCCCAAGTGGAGCAAGTGGCGTAAGATGCTAAGAGCGTTAGCGCAGTATTAGCGAGTCTTCTCCCAAGGGGAGACGCTACGCGAACGAGCGTCACGAGCGTCACCCAAAGGGCAACAGAAAACAAAGCTCTTTGAGTTGTACCTAGCTTCGCAAAAATCACATAGGAGTCCTATATCAACGCTTAAAATTCAAAATTCGCTGAATCAAATCGGCTTCTACGATCGGCTTTAAGATGTAGTCATCTGCCCCCACTGCCAATGCCCGATACAGGGTGTCAGCATCGGCATGAGCTGAAAGGAACAATACAGGTAGCTGACTCCAGCGCGGATCGTTCTTGACCACTTGGCACAGTTCAATGCCGCTGAACCCTGGCATACATATATCGAGCAATAGCAAGTCAGGAGTCGTCGCTTCCAGAAGTTGCCAGAACTGGCTTGGGTCTGCCAAGGTTGTGACCTGAAAGCCCCAAGGTTGCAGTTGGGCTTGTAACAGGCTTAATAATTCTGGATCGTCATCTACAATCAGCACTTTGGCAGCGATCGCGTCAATCCGTTTAAAGAGTTGAGTCACGACCTGGAACACCTCAGTGGGCGTGGCAGGCTTTTGCAGAAAAGCATTAGCTCCCAGATGGGTGACTTCCACGCGCTTGGTCAAATCGCCCTGTCCGGTCAGCACCAGCACAGGAATGCTGGGATACTGACGCTTCAACTGTGCCAGCAGGGTCAAGCCGCTTTCGCTGGTATTAGGAAAAGAGAGATCCAACACAATCGCATCGGGTGTGATGTACTGAAGGCGGTGGCGGGCGATAGTGAGGTCGGTAGCAGTTTCTAGGTGAACGCCCCAGTTAGGGGCATCTGCCTGCATTCGTTCAATCAACTCTGTATCATCATCAACCAGCAAAACATGGCAGTTGTTGGGTTTGAAGAGGACATAGGGACGCAGGGCAAGAGGATATGGGGAGGCAGAGAATATATTTGAGAGGCTATTTGCGTCGCCTTTTGGGTACTCTACGAGAACTCCTCTGGAGAAAGCAGTTCCTTTAACCTTGGGAACCAAAGCAACCGACTGTTCATTGCATCTTTCCATCTCCGTATCTTGTTTGTCCACCGCTGGAGTGGGCAATGGTACAGAAAAAGTGGGCAGTTGGTGAGTGGCTTGCCTCAGTTGCTGAAACAGCGATTCTAGTTGAACTGCTTCCTCTGATTGCACAGCAGTCGCGGGTGTTTTTAGGGTACATTCGATCTGGCGGGCAAGTTCTGCCGCTTGCGGAATACTAAATGCCCCCAAAGAGCCAATTAGCCGATGAGCGACGCTATGAGCGTGCTGCCGCTGCTCAGGGGTGAGTGTGTTGGTAAAGAGGTGGGCGATCGCTTCCTCCAACTTTGCCAATTGTCCCTGCAACCGCTCCTGAGACTCCTGCCACATCTGCTGAATCGCCGCCACTGTTTCTGCCTGTGCATCAATAGCAGTACTAGATTCCGAAGCCAAAAACTCGTGAGAACAGTTCTGCCCCTCTGCTCCCTTGCCCCCCTGCTCCTCTGGCACAGGTTTCAGCCGATACCCCAGCCCATACAATGTTTCGATAGGATCGGGATTTAGCCCTGCCATCTGGAGTTTTCGCCGCAACCCTCGAATCTGGGTTGTTACTGCCTCTTCGCCCGGATATTCATCAATCGACCAGACGCGATCGAGCAGAGTCCGTCGGTCAAAAATCCGGCGCGGATGCCGCAAAAATAGCTCCAGCAGTTTGTATTCCTTAGGCGTGAGATGCAGGGGTTTGTTTTGATAGGTGACTTCGCAGTTATTCGGATCGAGCTGCAACCCGCCCCAGCAAAATACTTTGGTTAATACTGTGCTGCCCCGCCGCAGCAATGCCCGAATCCGAGCCAGCAGTTCCGATAGCTCGTAGGGTTTGGTAACATAGTCATCGGCTCCTGCCTCAAAGCCCGCTACCCGATCTGCCGGATCTACCTTCGCCGTGAGCAACAAAATCGGCTCTTGCTGATTCTGTTCCCTCAGTTGACGACATAGGTGGATGCCATCCTTCTCCGGCAGCATTACATCCAGCACGATCAAGTCATACTCTGTTGCCTCGGCTAGCTCCAGTGCCGATCGACCATCACTAGCAGTATCGACCGTAAACTGCTGTGCTACCAGGGAAGTGGTGAGAGCAGCTGCCGTGTCTCGATCGTCCTCAACGATAAGCAGTTTCATAAAACCTATCTTTCAGGCATTTGAGTCAAGTATCTCAAAGGCAAGCTAACTTGTTTTAGAGAACGGTTTTCATTAATTGCAGCTTTCAATAGTTCCTTTCGCGCAGTTTCATTTTTGAGACAGGCAAAGGATTCTCAAACTTATTTATTAGTGAATAAAACGTTACAAACCAAACTCTTGCTTCAGTTGTGTAACCCAGGTTTTGATTCGTTCCTCCGTTAAATCGGATTGATTATCTTCATCAAGCGCCAGACCTACAAATTTTCCATTGCGAAGAGCTTTAGACTCGCTAAATTCATAACCTTCTGTAGGCCAATAGCCTACTGTTTCTCCACCATTCTCTGAAATTTTTTCCTCTAGAATACCAAGCGCATCTTGAAAGGTATCAGGATAACCAACTTGATCTCCAGGTCCAAAATAAGCTACTTTTTTGCCACTAAAGTCAATGTTATCTAATTCATCATAAAAATCTTCCCAATCACTTTGTAACTCACCGACATTCCACGTAGGGCAACCAACAATGATATAGTTGTAGTTATTAAAATCACTTGACTCAGCTTGTGAAATGTCATGCAAATTTACAACATTGTCACCACCAAACTCTTTTTGAATTGTTTCTGATTCAGTTTGGGTATTGCCTGTTTGAGTACCAAAAAACAAACCAATATTAGACATGTTTACTCCTTTGGTATTGTTCTAAAAAATATGCACTGCCGATACATTTATCAATAATAATTAGCTAGACATTCCTAAATTCAAATATTGAATATTTGTGATTAATTTTTAAATTTGATTGAAGAGTTTTTTATTGATGCTGTAATATATAGTTTGTACCAAATCGCAGACAATCAGTATTGTTAACGCCAAATTTTACTCAGTAATGCAACTAAGTTTAAGTTAATCAATATAGCTCTTCATCTACCGAATGGATTGAGAATAACTTATATCTAACGGCGTAAATTCATGGGTGTTGATTTCATTTTGGTATACTCATCTGAATGTCAGGTTGTAACTACTCTGTAACACAACATCAACCTAGAATTTGATTTTTGGCTGTCAAACTATGCGATCGGCATAACAGTTGGGCTGTAATTATTGCTAACCCTGTGCTTTGTCCATACATAACAGCTAAAGGATGCTACCATAGTCGATCGCTAGCTGAATCTGACTATGAAATTAGTTTGCGCCCAAAGTGACCTTAGTACAAACCTCTCACTCGTCAGCCGTGCTGTTCCGTCACGACCGACTCATCCGGTACTTGCCAACGTGCTGCTGCAAGCGGATGCTCAAACTAACCAGGTAAGTTTAACAGCCTTCGATCTCAGCTTAGGTATCCGCACTAGCTTTAACGCAGATGTATGGCAAGGAGGCGCGATCGCACTTCCAGCAAAGCTGCTTGTAGACATTACCTCTCGTCTTCCAGAGGGAGAAATTACCCTAGACGATGAATCAGCGCTCTTAACTGAAACCTCTGGAGGAGAAGGTTTAATTATGACACTCACGCCAAAGAGTGGACATTACCAAGTGCGAGCAATGGGAGCGGAAGAGTTTCCGGAATTACCTGCGATCGAAAATACTGAACCACTGCATCTGACTACCACCGCATTAATTGAAGGATTACGAGGTTCATTATTTGCTACCAGTGGCGATGAAACTAAGCAAGTACTCACGGGAGTGCATCTCACAGTTAAAGAAGACACTTTGGAATTCGCAGCTACCGATGGACACCGTTTAGCAGTGGTGGAAACCATTAACGATCGTCCTCTCGGAGGTAGCGGTCAACTAGAGGTTACAGTGCCAGCTAGGGCTTTACGCGAACTAGAACGGATGTTAGCTCATAACGCCGCTGCCGATGAATCAATAGCTTTATATTTAGATAGAGGTCAAGTTGTGTTTGCATGGCAAAATCAACGCTTGACCAGCCGTACCTTAGAAGGGCAATATCCTACATATCGGCAACTCATTCCCCGACAATTTGAGCGACAAGTAACAGTTGAGCGACGACAATTCTTAAGTACTTTGGAGCGAATTGCCGTATTAGCCGATCAGAAAAATAATATTGTTAAACTTACCATTGATAGCAGTGCCCAAGAACTTACCCTATCTTGTGAAGCACAAGAAATGGGTAGCGGTAGAGAGTCAATGTCAGCACAAATATCTGGACAAGATATAGAAGTAGCTTTTAATGTCAAATATTTGATGGAAGGTTTAAAAGCCTTGCCATCTTCGGAAATTCAAATGCATCTGAATCAAAACCTAACTCCAGTAATTTTCACGCCATTGGGTGGTTTGAAGATGATCTATTTAGCGATGCCAGTACAAATTAGGAATTAAATGTGACCAAGCCCCTTTGAGGCGGGTGTAGGGGGAGCCAGCATCGATTCAGTAATCAAAAACCTAACCCCCCTGACTTTTCACGGGAAATTTTGAAACCTTCGCATCTGACTAAGGGGTAGGGGGGTAGGAAACTGGAGACAGTCTCACTACATCCTACACCCTCTGATTAACTATGGAACTACGGAGTCTGTATACTTTGCAGACTTAGCAGTAGGGAGAACCAAAACCACGACCATAAGCACCAAATCCACGACCATAAGCACCAAAACCACGACCATAAGGGCCATAGCCGCCGAATTTGCCGAATCCGCCATATCCGTAACCGTAGATTGTTCCACCAGTTACAAGCTGCTGTTGCTCTGTAGATAAATCCACAAGCAAATCAGACGTGATGATTTGATCTGACATAATTATTTACCTCACTTACTTGCATAGGTTTTACACACATATATTTTTATGAGAAACATAGATGTGTAATACCTATTCTTTTATTTTTAAATGGATTTTATAGATACTAAATTATCCTAAAGTTAGAAAGTAAAAAAATAAAATTAAGACTTTTGGATTACGCTCGATAATATCATGATTTAAATAAAATTATATTATGAAGGTAACAATATGATCTTAGCTTGATTGTTTGAATAAATTCAAGATTTTTGGTTTTTTAATACTGGCGATCGCTTGCCATGCTATTTATTAATTAACATGTTTCATAAGTGTATAATTTTTTATTTTAATCGTCGCTTCATTAATCAGAAAAAAGCAGAAAGTTAAAAACTACAGCTAGTACTTTACTTTCTGCTCTTTGGCTCTTTGATGTAATACCTCAGGAGAACATGTATGACTACAGAAACTTTCTCAAAATATAATTTATTTTGAGGCAGTTATACGAGTCTTTTTTGTCATTACTAATTGCCAATTTAGCAAAGAGAGTTTATTGAGAAATAAAGCCTAAAATGCGGACAGGAAAACTTTGACCACTAGCATCAGTGAGAATACCACGGACAGTAATATCGGGTCTACTTTGAGAGAATTGTCCGTCACCTCCAGGAAATCTGCCAAATTGTCCGCCAGATAAAAGCTGTTGTTGTTCTGTAGATAGTTCTACAAATAACTCAGGTTGGATGGATTGAACTGACATGATTGATTACCTCACTCACTTAATACAAATTACGATTATTGGTCTGATTTACATTGACAAAAACGTAAGTTTCAAGAAAGTAACTCCCCTACGGCTGCCAAAGCCATCGCCACTGAAGTCGCCACCGCCTAAGCGAAGATTTCCCGATCTCAAGCGAATACCTCTCGATCTGTTGTTACCAAAGTCACCTTCATCGGAGTCACCTTCATCAAAACTGCTATCACCAAAATCATCTTCATCGGAGCCAGCATTACCAAGGTTGATCCTGCGACCTCCAGCTAAAATCTGCTGTTGTTCTGTGGATAATGCCACCAGCAAATTAGATGTGATGAGTCGATCTGACATAATTGATTACCTCAATTTGGTACAGAAAAGTTCCTCGATCTATGCAAATTTACAGCCACTACATTGAGTGATACTGTAAAGATATGTTCATCAACTAGTCAAAACTATTTGCATTTAAAGTAAGGAGAGAATAGAAAGGAAAGTGCTAGCTATAGTACTTTCCTTTATGATTCCTAAGTCATTGATTTAATGCCTTAAGAGAATGTAGAAGACTATCTCAACTTACTAAAAACCTAATTTGTTTAGAGTAAGTTATGAGAATCTTATCCTCTCCTACGAGTTGCTAAGTTTAGCGTAGTCTTCGCACGCGAACGAGGCTTCTGCTCTTAATTTTGTAAAGGCGAGTACCTCCAATAGGAATCAAGGGAGAACCTGCATCATCATCATTATCATCTTCTTCTTCGCGACCTTCTTCTTCAGGTACTTTAACTCCACCAGCTAGAATTTGTTGTTGCTCTGTGGATAAGTCCTCAAGTAAGTCAGACATCATTTGCATGGACATAAATTGTTTACCTCACTTACGTATATAGGTGTTAATCACCTATGCTTTTATTATTAATTATTAGCCCATCTTTTAAACTATGCTAAAGTTGTAAGTTTATAAAAAAAATATCATTCTTTTGACTCATGAATGTTTAAATAATAAAGCAAAAATATTTGTTAGTTTTGTTGAGATTAAATATTTCTAATATGCTCGATAAAATAAGTTTATATTATATTTTTACTACATATTCTAGTGCTTAAAATAGGACTATTTGCCAGTTTTAAATACATGCAAAAATATCAACATAGAACAGTAATATCACTGTTCTATGTTGATATTACGTATTTATTAAATTGAACTGATTAAAAGAGTAGTTATCAAATTATCCGAGCAAAATTTTCATACTGATAAAAACTGTAAATGTTCTCCTGGTTGCGAGATAAAAGTTTCTAGAGTACCTTGTATTTGTACCTGACCTTTCTCTATTAGCACAATCCAATCAGCACGATTGACTACACTAGGACGATGAGTAATTAAAATTGTAGTTTTACCTTTTCGGTATTCCAAGAGCCGATCCATTACTTGAGATTCACTAACTGGGTCTAGTCCCGCAGTTGCTTCATCTAAAATCAGTACAGGTGGATCGGTGAGAATTCCTCTGGCGATCGCTAATCTTTGTCTTTGTCCACCAGAAAGATTTGCCCCAAATTCTCCTAAAACAGTTTGGTAATTATTAGGAAGTTGACTGATAAAGCCATCCGCATCAGCAACATAGCAAGCTTTGACAATTTCTTCAAAAGCAATATAAGGCGTTCCTAAGCGAAAATTATCTAAAATCGAGCGACTCCAGAAATGAGGTTCTTGGGGTACATAAACTACTTGTTGTCGCAGACAATCTAAGGCAAGGTCTTGCATGTTATACAGACCAATACGGATATTGCCAAAGTTCGGTTGATATAAACCTGCTATCAATTTTGCTAAGGTACTTTTGCCACAACCAGATTTACCAATCAAAGCAATAACTTGCCCTCCAGGCAGCTTAATAGAAAAATCCTCCAGTAAGTCAACTCTGCCAGGATGGTGAAACGTGACATGAGAACAACAAATATCTGCATCACTAGGAATTTGTGCAATTGGTTTTTGACTACCTCCAACGACTTCTGGTGTAGCATCAATCACTTCTAAGAGCCGAGAGATTGCTGTTTGAGAGCGGAAATATTCATCCGTTAAGCCAACTAACGAATCAATTAAATTTAAAACATTGACTTGTAAAGTATTAAAAGCCAGCATTTGACCGATGCTTAATTCTCCCTGAATCACCAGGATGCTCCCTAGCCCAAGTAAAACGACACCACCGATGGTAGTCAGAAGATTAGCAACAGTATTGTTGATAATTCCAATTTGGATGGTACTGAAATTGAGATTGGCAAGGCGACCAAAACGACTTTGAAATTCATCCCAAAATTGGGGTGCGGCATTTGTAGTTTTCAGTACCTGTGCGCCTTTAAAGGTTTCTACTAAAACGCCTTGATTTTCTGCTCCTAAAACCAAAAGATTACGGGTCTTTTGTTGGAGGATGGGTAAAAAAGGCAGGGTGGATAGGGTGATTAAAATGCCGAAGAAAACAACTGCTAGTGTTAACTGCCAGCTATAAAACAACATAAAGCTAAAAGAAACTACCGCAACGAAAAACTGACTGGGTAAAAGAACCACAATTTGCGATACTAACTGATTGATTTCATTGATATCTCGCAATCGGCTAGTGATTTCGCCACTACGGCGAGCTTCGTAGAAATTCAAGGGCAACTGGAGAATTTTTCGCCCAAACTCCAAGACTAGTCCTAATTGCAGCCGTTGTCCAAAGTGAGCAATCATCGTGCCTTGGAGTATTCGCAGACTACTGCTGAACAAGGTCATAACTATAACGGCCGTTACCACAACTGTGAGTAACTGCATATCTCCCCGCACCAAGACATCATCTGTAAGCAGTTGAATCATGATAGGAGTAGCTAGAGCCAGTAGTCCGAGGACAGCGTTGATCGCTAAAACATGAGTCAGTAACCCACGATAAGGCCAAATACGTTTAAAAAAGCGTCCTAAACCACCCTTTGCCTCTTCTTGGGGCTGCTCAAAAAAGCGTTCTGGATCTGGCTCTAGTAAGAGCATTACACCATTCCAAGCTGTTGTTAACTCTTCTCGATTAACATAACGAAGACCCACAGATGGATCGGCAATAATATACTTTCTGCCCCGCTGGGCGTATAAAACAACCCAGTGGTAGCCTCGCCAATGTACGATCGCCGGCAGCTGAATTTCTTTGATTCTGTCTATAATCGCTGGGGAAGCTTTCACAGCCCTAGCATTAAAACCCAAAGTCTCAGAACCACGTTTTAGTCCTAACATGGTTGTTCCTAGCTGTCCAGTTCCTACGGCTTCTCGGCTGCGATTGATGCTTAAGAAGCGTCCATAATGTTTGCAAATTGAAGCTAGACAAGCTGCCCCACAGTCTTCTTCACTCAACTGTAAAACGCACTGGTAATTTTTTTGGAGTTTGAATAGACCAAACATGGTGTAGACCTATGAGATTGGTGAACAAAGGACTGGGGATTGGTGATTGGGTATTGAGGATGGAAAGAATTTATGACTATAATCTTTTTCCCAATATCTAGTCCCCAGTCACCAGTACCCAATCCTCTAAAAATCTGTGATTAATCTTGCTTTACGGAGAAGGAAATGGAGTACTGTTTCTTGACGAGAGATAATATCAGCTCTGCCTTCCATCCCAGATTTCAACTGACACTGGCGATAGCTTTTACCCACATACATAGTTTGTGGTTCAATAGTTACCTCATAGGCTTTAACCTGTGTAACGCTTGGAGTTGCGTTGTTTTCGACTGGTAGGGCATCTGGTGCAATTGTTTTAACAGTACCCTTGAGAGTGCCGTAGTCTGGATAAGGGCAAGCAGAAACTTGCATCTGCACTTTTTGACCTGCTTTTACCTTGTCAATATCTTGAGCTGGCACTTGAGCCTTAATTAGCATTGGCGCATCGAGGGGAGCAATCTGAGCAATAGCTTCACTCGGTTGTACTGCCTGTCCGGGGTTGCGAAGTTTCAATTGTAAGAGGGTACCTGCGATCGGCGCTCGAATTACACTTTTATTTAAGTCGTTTTCTATTTGTTGCAGTTCTTTGTAAGTGCGATCGAGTTGTTTTTGGAATTCTAGGCGTTGCTGAAGCAGAGTCTCTCTTTCTTTTTTCAAAGCGGCTAAGGTAGCCTCACCTTTTGCTTGTTCTTGCCTAATCCGTTCAGCTGCCACGGTTACAGAAGCATTACTAGGATCGATCGCAGTTTTAGCTTTTTCTAGGTTCGTTTGCGCGATTTGCAAAGCTTGGTCTTTTTCCTCCAGGAGATTTTTAGCATTAGCTTTAGCTTGCTCTAGCTTCGCCTCAGCCGATTTCACTGCTTGTCCTTTTTCCTCCAAGAGATTTTTAGCGTTAGCTTTAGCTTGTTCCAACTTCGCCTCAGCCGATTTCACTGCTTGTACTTTTTCCTCCAAGAGATTTTTAGCGCTAGCTTTAGCTTGCTCTAGCTTTGCCTCAGCCGATTTTACTGCTTGTTCTTTTTCTTCAAAGAAATTGCGAGAAACGGCTCCCGATGCTACTATCGGCTGCAAGCGATCGCGTTGCACTTTGGCTAATATCAAAGCTGCTTCTGCTTCTTGCACGGCTGCTGTTAAGACTTTGTCTCGCTGCAATCTGTCTCGTTGCACTTTAGCTAACGTTAAGCCTGCTTCTGCTTCTTGCAAAGTTGCTGTTAAGACTTTTTCTCGTTGCAATCGATCTCGTTGTACTTTAGCTAACGTCAAAGCGGCTTCTGTTTCTTGCAAAGTTGCTGTTAAGACTTTTTCCCGCCGCAATCTGTCTCGTTGTACCTTGGCTAACGTCAAAGCGGCTTGTGCTTGTGTCATATCTGCTGTGGCTTTAATTTGCTCATCTTCATATTTGCGTTGAGTACCACCTAGCTCAGCTTGTGCAGCTATGATCGTGCGGTTAATTAAGCTTGTCTGGGCTGCAATCTGAGTATTGATTTCACCGATTTGAGCATCAATTTGATTTAGTTGTAATTGAGTCTGCTGAATATTGTTTTCTAATTGGCTTTTTTGAGTCCGCAAGCGGGAATCATCAACATAAGCGATCGCTTCCCCCTGAGCCACTACTTGATTATCTTTAACCTCAATCTTTTGCACAGTTCCAGTAATGACAGATTCAACAAAGCGTAGTTCTCCCACAGGTCGGATAGTTGCAGGGACTTTAACTGTAACTTTGTAATTGAGAATAGAGGTCAGGCTAATTCCTGCCACAAAGATACTTAGCAGTATTCCCCCGCCAATATTTGTCCATTTACCAATATGGGGGAGAAACTCATTAGCCTCAATTACAGGCAACTGCTCTAGAATGGGTTCATTTAAACCATGCCAGAAATTGTTTTCTTCTTGGCGGAGGGTGTTCACGGCACTGCACCTTTATTTAGTCATTGGTCATTAGTCATTCTCTTTGTCTTTGCGTCCCCGTATCCCCGTGTCCTTGCGTCTTTTTCGCCTGCTCCCTTGCTATGTGGTGAAACGGTAACAAATGCGGCTATTTTTAGCCGCGATCGTGCTTGACAATGGTCTATAATCAAAAAAGGGGAACGAGAAGGGTATGTACGACGTGCAAAAGTTATCTTTCTCAAATCTCAAATGCGGGCAACGCGTTGAGAAAATGGAGGAAAAAGCTCAAACTCCCTCAAAGTCCTCACTTACGTTGAGCGAGTAGTAATAACTTCCTCCAACCCCTTTTTATGTCCAAAAAAGGATTTCAGCGATTGACTCGCAAACTTAATTTTGTTTGCAGTATTTAACTAGAGTATTAGGCATACATAGAGTAAGAGGACACAAAAGCTCTACAAATGCTCAGCGCCACAACCACTATTTTGTAAATTTCCAGTTGGAAGAAGAAAGGAATTAAAACAAATAGTAGTACAACAATTTGTTTCCTTCTTCACTGTTAAATGTTGAGGAACTCACACTCAGCTAGTTTGTGTTTAGATAGGCAAAGGTTTGTGCTGTGATAGATGATTTCCATCTCACCTGTCACAATTGTTATAGGATAATTGCAAAATCTAAGCCTGTAATGCCTGTATGAATAACTCCACGCAAGCATAATAAATCTTGTAATGCGCTATTGGTTGCATTATTCTGACCAAGGGAGTTTGTTGGTGCTGCCTTGGAGAGCAAAAGTGGTTGTCCCTTCTAAAGTTGCTATTACCGCTATCTTTGAAGTCATCAAAAGAATTTTTTTATGTAGCTTTTGCGCTGTTTTGTTGACACGTAGCGGCTTGTTGTGAGTTATGATATTTGGGTTTATGCTGTGCTGTACTAGTCGTTGGAGTTACTAATTGCTAAATTGGTACTGCCAACTCGAAACTTCTGTTGTTTATCAGATAACACGATAAACAACACATATGCAATTATTTTATGTGACATGATTTTTTGCCTCAATACGCAATCAGGTGGGTAGACCACCTAAGTACCCAACTATAAGCACTGTTTGTCAGGAATTCATAAATCTAGAGATAGAAATTCAACCTGTACATTTACTTCTCAAAGTAGATATTAAATCTTCTATTTTTTGTAGATATAGCAATACCCCTAGAGTGGGTATAGTCAATATTTGGTGTTTTTGAAGCTATTTGAAAAATTTAAATAGATACTTCCAGATTTTAGCTAACTAACAGTGGGAGCAGAAGAGATGAGGGGATGAGGGAGACAAGGAGAATAACAACTGACAACTTGTTATTGTGGAAGATTTCTCAAAACAGCTAACTGTCGGCACTGATGCTGCTGTTGGTTAAACTGTTTTTGTTCTGGAGTTAACATATCAGAGTCAATTGGAGGACGCATATCCCACTGCAACTCGGCTAGTATCAGTAAACTAATCATCATAACTATGCCAGTGGCGAAAAACTGCCATTGACCAAAACAGGAAATAACTGCACTTGTTAATAGATGGATCGATGCTATCAGTAAAAAGACCCGCGATCGCAACGCCAGTGCTGTACATAAATAACCAATACTGCTTAATCCCAGCCATAGCGCACATAGACGCATTAACATTTCTCCCCAACAAAGAAAAATACTTGCGTCAGTTAGAACAACACCCCCTAGCATCAAAATCACCCAACAATACACCAGCCAACGCACCTGTTCTATACTCACCCAAAACCAAGTCAAAGCCACCATAGTAATCGTGCCGATAAAGGTCAGGACTGACCACCAAATTGCTTGTGTATGCCAACTGATGGGCAAAAACTGGGCTGTCAGAAACATACCTGCACATATTAGACCCCAAAGAACAAAAACTTGATCTATGCGGGTGTAAAATCCAGAGAATAGTCTAATCTTGCCAATTTTCAATTCAAGTCGTAATAGACCTTGCAAGTCTTGAATATCTAAAGCTTCTTGTTTATCGCGCAATAACGGCTGAGAAAAAGGTAAAACAGTCATCCAAAATTTCTATCTAAAGATAGTGGCGATGATGAATAATTTTGAGGTAGTGCTTGAAAAATCCTAACAAAAAAATTAAGTTATTTACTCAAAATTATTAAAAAATCATTAGGCTGTGATGTCTAACGACAAGCCCTTCGAGTTCGGCAGTGACACTCGTTCGCTTTTAGCGTCGCCCCTTGGGCGAGGACTCGCTAACGCAACCGACGAAACCGTGCTTGTCTGCGACTGTCTCACCGCAAAGCGTCTACGCACTCAGCCGTTACGCCAAAAAATTGCTGCTTGACTTTAGCCAACAGTCAGCCAAAAGACAATAACTGAATTAACGCAAACGCCAAAGCAGCACTACCCAAAGGAACTGTCAAATTATCAATACCTAAAAATGACACAGCTTCTAAGCCAGTGGCTACCAGAGCGATCGCCAGCGATACTACCCAGGTTTGCCAAACATTTCCTTCTACACTCAGTAAAATCAAACTACTAACCATATAGCTGACTATGGTCATAGTTAACGAGCCTTCCCAGCTTTTTTGACTGCCAAATACTTGATATTCATGTTTACCAAAGCGTTGCCCAATTAGGGCCGCTAGTCCATCTCCCCATGTCATCACCATAATTCCGATGACTGCGTACTGGGGCTGTTGCAAATACCAAAAACAAGCAACTAAAATGCCAAAACTGACAGCATAAAAAAATGTCCCTAGACTTTGGCGACCTACGCTATCAATCCCAGGAAGAATCGGGAATCTGTATGACAACAAAGTGACGGCACTCGCTACAATTGAAGCCGTAATACCTAAACTCGCAGGCATATCTAGCCACCAAGCCAGCAAAATCACATTACCAGTGCCAATATGAACTATCTTACGTACTATTTCTGGTTCGTCTGTGGCGAAACGCTTTACCACCCAAGCAATTAAGAGGATTAGTAACACCCAAACTGCAACTATGATAATTTGCAGCCACAAGGATGGAATTGAGGTGAAACCGGGAACTGAAGTTAACAACGATGTTACAGGATGAGGAATTTTTACCTTTGTTTCTAATTTATAAGATATGGGTAACTGTAATGAAACTATTATTTATTGGGCTGATTCGAGGTTACAGAATGTTTATTTCGCCACTGTTTCTGCCGACTTGTCGCTTTCAACCAACTTGTTCTATGTATGCAATCCAAGCAATTGAAAGATTTGGCGTGTGGCGCGGTGGATGGATGGCAATTGGGCGGATTTTGCGTTGTCATCCATTTCATCCGGGTGGTTACGATCCGGTGCCAGAATTAGAAACACAAGTTACAGAGCATTGCTGTAGTAACAATATTTTGGATTCTGGGAAGGAGTAAGGGGCGAAGCAGGGGGGATAATTCCTTACTTCTGCCTCCTGCTTTCTGCCTTTTGCCTCTTGCTATACATACCCAAATGTTAAAAAAGATATAAGAATGATGAGCAAAGCGTAGTCGTTATGAGTATACTATTAGTAAATACATACTCGTTATGAGTATGAGTTATTTCAACGAAGGAACAATTCATCTCATGAGCCAAGGCGAAAATTTGACCACAGCAACTGGTTGTCCGATCGCAGATAATCAAAACTCCCTGACAGCAGGAGTTCGCGGCCCGGTACTATTGCAGGATGTACAGCTTTTAGAGCAAATGTAGCACTTCAACCGGGAGCGCATTCCAGAGCGGGTGGTTCATGCTAAGGGGTCTGGAGCCTACGGAACCTTTACGGTAACGAAAGCAATTCCCAACTATACAAAAGCGAAATTTCTCTCGGAAGTAGGCAAGCAAACCGAAGTATTTTTGCGCTTTTCCACCGTGGCAGGGGAAAAAGGTGCAGCAGATGGCGAACGAGATGTACGTGGCTTTGCAGTCAAGTTTTACACAGAAGAAGGTAACTGGGATTTGGTAGGTAACAACACTCCCGTCTTCTTCATTCGCGATCCGTATAAGTTTGCCAACTTCATCCATACTCAAAAGCGTCACCCCCAAACTAATCTGCGGGATGCCAATATGCAGTGGGATTTCTGGTCGCTGAATCCGGAGTCGTTGCACCAAGTTACAATTTTATTTAGCGATCGCGGGCTGCCCGCCAGTTACCGCCACATGAACGGCTATGGTAGCCACACCTTGTCCTTTGTAAATGCCGCAGGTGAGCGCTTCTGGTGCAAATTCCATTTCAAGACTCGTCAGGGCATCAAGAATTTAACAGGAGAAGAATCTGCTAATCTCATCGGCATTGACCGCGAATCGCACCAACGGGATTTATTTGAATCAATTCAACGGGGCGAGTTTCCGAGTTGGACAGTCAAAGTCCAGGTCATGACTGAAGAACAAGCTAAAACCTTTAAGTGGAATCCCTTCGACCTGACAAAGGTTTGGCCCCACAGTGAGTATCCGCTGATGGAAATTGGCATCTTGGAGTTAAACCGCAATCCCCAAAACTATTTTGCAGAAGTAGAGCAAGCAGCCTTTAGCCCTTCTGCGTTTCCACCCGGCATCGGCCCCAGCCCTGACAAAGTATTACAAGCGCGACTGATGTCTTACCCAGATGCTCAACGCTATCGCGTCGGCACGAACTATCAACAATTGCCCGTCAACCAGCCTCGTTGCCCAGTCATGCACTATCAACGGGATGGGGCGATGTCTACAGGCTACGGTGGTAGTAGCCCCAACTATTATCCCAACAGTGATAGCAATGCTCCCAAAGAAGCGCCGGAATACCGAGAACCTGGATTAGCTCTTGGTGATGTCGTTGCCGATCGCTATGACTCTCGCGACCAAGATGATTATACTCAAGCAGGTAATCTCTGGCGAATTTTCTCTGAAGACGAGAAGAACCGGACAGCAGCTGCGATCGCAGGAGCTTTAAGTGGAGCGCGGCAAGATATCCAAATGCGCCAACTATGCCACTTCTTCCGGGCTGATATGGATTACGGTCAGCGTGTAGCTAAAGCATTGAACATTGAAATTGACCCGGCTTTACTGCAACAGAACCAACAAGATAACCCTCAGCCTGTAACAGCTTAAATTATTTATTGGCTAAATTGGCTGTCCTAAAGTTAGGGGACAGCCATACTTTGATTGGGAAGCGATCGCACATAGCATTCTACTCAAAGCAATGCTATGAATTCCTCTACGCTTAAATCAACATCTCGAATAATTGCCCTTAAGGTTCCCTTATTTTACTGTTAACCAGGGGCAAGCATTGCTGAAAAGCAAGATGATAGCTTTGGGCTTTTTAGGTTGGCGTAGATGTGAGGCGGTTTACCACTTGGTTGGGGTGTGAAGTGGCGATCGCTTTTATGTCCAGTCTTTGTGTGGTTCTACAGAAAAATTATTTCTGCTTGCAATTTTTTGAGAGTGTTGGGTTGCGATCGCCTAGAATACCTCAATGATTCAAAATTAAAGTAAATCTTCCTCAGATAGTTGGGCTATTTTCATCAAGGCTTTCAAGGTTCCAACTTTCAAATCTTGATTGCGGTGAACAGGAATTGAGAGAATTTGTTCTTGTTCATGGTTTTCATAAATATGATGGCTGCCAGCAATTCTTCGCAAAACCCAACCTTTTTGCTCTACAATCTTGCAAAGTTTTTTGCCAGAAATCGATTTCATACAGCAATTTCGACAACTCGATCTGTTGACTCAATTGCATGACGACTGTTGGCAACTTCAAGCCAGCCTTCAATAGCGTCCTTTAAATTAGCCATCACCTCTTCTATGGTGTCGCCTTCAGTAATACAACCGGGAAGTGCGGGAACCTCTGCCCAATAGCCGCCTTCTTCTGCTGGATGAATGATTGCTCTAATTTTCATACACTTTTTAAGCTAGTTTTTGAAAGTTCATCTTCTAGTTTTCCACAATCATTACTGCGATCATATCTTGCTCAATGGTAGTCAAAGTTTTTACTTTGGTGATGGCTTGTTCAAGTAGCTCAGCCATAGCTGTCAATCATTATGTAAAGTCATACTATAAAATTATTTTTGCTTTCCTAACATTTACAAAAATTTGGTGAGAGTAACCCCACTCCCCTCACCTCTACTTTGTGTCAAAACCAAGCAGAGTAATGGAATTATTGTGCTTATTTATCCATCAAAATCTGCTTCAACTCTTCAGTATGCAAGGAACGCTTTAGCCGATCTTTTGTTGCCCATCCTCCCTGTTCTATTACTTCTTCACACGTTTGATAGTGTTTTAAAAAATCTTCGCGTGGGCTACTTAAAACTTCAACAATTTTTTGGCAGTATGATGTTATTTTTTTCGAGTTTAATTCTGGTGTCTTGGTAGCTTCAACAATTTGATTTACTATATCTGTATCATTTACTTCTATAACCTTTACTGTCAGCATGAGTGAATCATCAATTAGCTCTTGATTTCTAAAGAGAACATGACTTGTTTGACAACCATTTACAATCTGATAATTAAATAGGCTGATTGTATCACTCTGAACCCTTACATCCGGTGATACAATAGTAATACCATTATTTAATATGGCAAATCTATCCCTTGTATCGATTGAAGTTAAAGTATTTTTAATCTTTGAATTGACAGAATTATCCTCGCCTAAAAAAGCTCGCACATTTTCCTCAAAAATTCCACTTTTTATTCGCTCATCATTATCTTTTAAAAGTGAATTGATAAAGTTTTTAGCTGATATAACACAAATATAAGCCTCCTCAACTCCCTTAATGTTTTCATAGGGGACATATCCTTTAACTTTAACTGTTGCTTCAACAGGCTGATGAATGCTACTCCACAACTTAATAAGTTCGTCTCTATCTATTTTTAAGCATTCTACACTGCCAAAATAACCAGTACTCTCTATCTTCCTGAAGTTGGTTTTGAGAGCAGCAACTAACTCTCTTTCATCATTCCATACTCCAGTTGTAACAAAATATATTTTGGCATTAGGCTTACCACGTTTAACTTTATGAACGTTATCAACAACTTTATTAAATATTTTGTTAGCTTCAGACAATATATCATCATGAGGAAATGCTGGTTCTTCACTTAAAAAATCATATATACCATCACCGAAATTTGTAATTTCTTTTTTCTCAAATTTTTCTGAGGTCTTAGATTGAATGAAAATAAAGTCAATTTCGATATTTCTTTTGTGAGATTCAAAGACAGAATTAATTTCTTCTTCTGTTGTGACTAACTCTCCATCAGCAACAATAATCACGCCATCGATACCTGCATCATCATCATTTGTGGTAATGTCAGATGGAGCTATACGTCCAGAATAATATTTGGATGCTATACAATAATTGACAAAATGTTCAAATCTCTTTTGCTCATCCATGAATTCAATTTCATGCTCTTGAGAGAATATCTTCAAATGTGACAAAATAATTCTGTGCATTTACTAACCTCGTGTGAAATGTAATCTTAGTCTGCAATCGTCCGTTGCATTTTCCCCAAAGCATCAATCAAATTCTGCTACTGTTGGTCTGTTTTAAAACCTACTAAACTGAAATGCTGCCTTGAGATCGTCTGCTTCCAGATCGGGCATTTCTTCCAAGATTTGTTCAGCACTCAGTCCAGCTGCAAACAAGTCCAGTACATCTGACACCCTAATTCTCATGCTCCGAATGCATGGGCGACCACCACATTGTTTGGGATTAACTGTAATTCTTCTAAGTAATTCTGACATAGGGGTTTACTTTATAATTAATCTGGCAATTGGGATTGTTAGCCTCTCTCACAGAGGCAGCTTTGCAATCCGATCAATCCACTCTTGGGCGCTGGATATCGCCCAAATTATCAGCAGTTCTTCGATAACAACTTCAACTGGTAGCTTTTGGGAAACAATAATAACTCCTGCACTATGATGGCTGGTGATGAACTCAGCAAACTCTAATGGCATTGTTTTACGATCGTGACTGACCAAGATACGTCCTTGCTGTGCTGCCTTCGCCAATACTTCAGAATCTTTTAAACCTTCTAATCCAGCAGCTAAGGCAGTTTGGAAATCAATGGAGGATTCTCGTCGCAGAACTCCTGTGACGATCGCTTGATTCAAATCAGCATCGGCTTGGTAGCTAATATTCACGAATCTACCTGTTGTCTTGCTGCTTTGGCTGCCATAAGCTTGTTGTACAAAGCAGGATCGGCGGTTTGTAATGGTTGGGGCATAGTATCAAATGCTGCTTCCTCAGCTACTAGATAAGCATCAATATCTGCGCGATTGGCTAGATAAAACGCGATCGCTCCATAAACTTGTTCGAGTGTCAGCAACGGAAAAGAATTAACAATGCTTTCAGGTGATAATCCTTTTCGGAAAGCATAAACGATTGAGTCCAAGGAAATTCGAGTTCCTGCAACCCAATAAGCATCTTGACGATATTCTACGTAAGATTTAGCTGTGACAACTGACATAGATTTGTTTTGACTCTACTTTTAATATTAAAAATTACAGTTCAAACTACAACTGCCTCAGCGATCGCACCCTGCATTTTCCCCATCGCATCAATTAAACTTTGCAATTGTTGGTCTGCTTTCATCACTGCTAAACCGCGCACTGTGACTTTACCAGGAGAGAAAACAAAGCGCGTTTTGAGATGTTCTGGTAAGTTCGCTGCTAATAAATTCCAAGCAGGTTCTTCCATTGGTGTTTCTAAAACAATGTGCTGTTTATTCTCTGGTTTAATGCGGCTAAATCCTAATTTTTTCGCTAACTGTTTCAGTTCCATAACGCGCAAAAGTTGATTAGCAGGGACTGGTAAAGTACCGTAGCGATCGCCCCACTCACCAGCAATTTGTGTTAATTCTTCTTTCGATTTTGCTCCTGCTACCGCACGGTAAGCACTCATCTTTTGATCCAAGTCGGGGATGTAATCGGCGGGGATAAATGCTGTGAGATTGAGGTCAATTTGAGTATCATCAACTTTGGGAATTTCTTGTCCGCGAATTTCTCGAATTGATTCCTCTAACATTTCCATATACAAATCAAAACCGATCGCATCCATTTGACCGGATTGTTCTGCACCTAGCAAGTTACCCACGCCGCGAATTTCCATGTCGCGCATTGCTAGCTGATAGCCAGAACCTAGCTGCGTAAATTCTTGAATTGCCCGTAACCTCTGCCTTGCCGCATCAGATAACGTCCGCTGTTTGGGATAAAATAGCCAAGCGTGGGCCTGAATACCAGCACGCCCTACACGACCGCGCAACTGATACAACTGAGACAAGCCAAAGCGGTGAGCATCTTCAATTAAGATGGTGTTGACTCGCGGAATATCTAAACCAGATTCAATAATCGTCGTGCAAACGAGAATCTCTGCCTCACCATTGCTGAAGGTGAGCATGGTTGATTCTAACTCGCTTTCATCCATTTGACCGTGAGCGATCGCAAATCTTCCCCCTGGGATCATTTCTCGCAAATTTGCTGTTGTCTCTTCAATCCCCTCAACTCGCGGTACTACATAAAACACCTGTCCGCCTCTGTCTAATTCTTGGCGAATCGCACTCCGGACGCTTTCTGGGTTCAGCGGTGCGAGATGGGTTTGAATCGGTCTTCTTGTAGGAGGTGGTGTGGTAATCAAACTCATTTCCCGAATCCCCGACAAAGACATATACAAGGTGCGAGGAATGGGAGTAGCGGAGAGAGTCAGCACGTCAACTTCAGTTTTCAAGCTTTTAATTTTCTCTTTTTGGTTCACCCCAAACCGCTGTTCTTCATCCACCACCAAAAGTCCTAAATCTCGGAATGACACGCCTTTACCTAAAAGTTGATGCGTACCGACGACCACATCTAATTCACCCGTTGCTAGTCGTTTTTGAATCTCACGGCGTTCTTCAGCGCTGCGGAAACGGTTTAGTAAGCCGACATTTACAGGGTAGGGTGCAAAGCGTTCTTTGAGGGTATGGTAGTGTTGCTGGGTGAGAATGGTAGTAGGTGCAAGCAGTGCGACTTGTTTGCCAGAAGTGACAGCTTTGAAGATGGCGCGAATTGCCACTTCTGTTTTTCCGAAACCGACATCACCGCATACCAAGCGATCCATTGGGCGATCGCTTTCCATATCGCGTTTGACATCTTGTACGGCTTTGAGCTGATCGGTGGTAGGTTGGTAAGGGAAAGAATCTTCCAGTTCCTCCTGCCAAGGCATATCTTGGGGATAAGCAAAGCCTTCTTGTTTTGCTCGCGCTGCATACAGTTTCAGCAAGTCCACCGCTAATTTCTTAATAGCTTTGCGGACGCGGTTTTTGGTATTGTCCCAAGCTTTACCAGTCATCTTGTGGAGTTCTGGTACTTTATCGCCAGTGGCGCGGAACCGGGACAGTGAACCTACTTGGTCGGCTGCGACTCTGAGTAACCCGTCAGCGTACTGCACAACTATGTAATCGCGGGTTTCGTCGTTAATTGTTAGGCTTTCCAGTTTGACAAATTTGCCAATCCCGTGACTTCTGTGAACTACATAATCACCCGGGCGCAGCTTGTTGGGGTCAACTTGCTTAGAAGTAGCTTTGCGACGCTTGCGGATATAGCCGGGAGTCGCTAGGGAGTGCTGTCCATAAAATTCGCGGTCAGTGACTACTATCAAGCGGAATGTAGGCAGGATAAAGCCTTCGAGTTCAGCCAGCCCGGAATATTTCAGTGCTACAGGTGTATGGTTGATTTGCAGCTTGTCGATCGCTTGGTAGTCTCTGGGATTAGGAATAAACTGCGCCGGACAGTCGTGTTCTTGCAGCAGAGAAACAGAACGCGAAGGTTGAGCGGAAATTAGCCAAATCGAGAAATTGCGATCGCGTTCTTTTCGCAGTGTTTCTGCAAGTTTGCCAAACTGGTGTGGTGTAACTGGCACAGACCGACTAGCCAAATTTATCCCGCTGTTTTCCTCCGCCAGTTCTGATAGATATAATGTTTTAAACTTGGCAACATCAGCCAGACATTCATCAAAAGACCGATGGATTTTCGGTAGACCACTGACTACTGACTTTTGTACAGACGCGATTAATCGCGTCTGTACGACAACTGACCACTGCTCCTCGGCATTTTCCACCCAGCGATCGCTGTGAGCGTGACACTGCTCTGGCTCGTCAATGGCAATCAGAGTATTTTCTGGTAAATAGTCAAGTAAAGAGGCTGGTTTTTCAAAGGCTAACCCTAAAAAGCGCCGACTACCTTCTAGGAGTGCTGAGTGCTGAGGAGCCAGCGCCGTGGGCGGGTCTCCCGACTTGAGGCGACTGGCGTTGCTGAGTGCTGAGTCAAATTCTTGTTCAGTAGTTAAGGTTTGGAAATCAGGACTATCCTTAAGTGCTTCCAAGACAATGGGAGCAAAACTAGTGGGGGTAAGAATCAACTGGTCAATTTTGTCAAGGGCGGAACGTTGAGTTGCAGCATCAAATTCCCGAATTTTCTCGATTTCGTCGCCAAACCATTCCAGTCGTACTGGCAACTCTGATGCAACGGGGAAGACATCAACAATATCACCGCGCCGACTCCACTGCCCTTCTGTTTCCACCAGAGGTACGCGTTCGTACCCCAAAGTAGTGATTTTTTCGCCGAAGGTATCTAAGTCAAATTCCATCCCCCGCTTTAGGGTAAGACAGAAGGGTGTAAATGCTTGCGGAGGTGGCAAGTGAGGTTGTAGCGCCCCAGCAGTAGCAACAATCGCCATCTTTGTCAGTTGTCCATTGTCAGTTGTTTGTTTTAACTGACCACTGGCCAAATCAGCCAACACCTGCATTTGTCCCCAAGTCATTTCAGTTTCGGGGTCAAAGGGTTCGTAAGGAGATGCTTCGGATGTTGGGTAAAAATGTACGCTCTTCCAGCCCATCGCCTCCAACTGTGCAAAAGCGCGTCCAGCTTCCTCAAGGGTGGCACAGACTACAAATAAATTCTTTTCCGAATTTTGTGCCAATGCCGAAGCTACCAAGCCTTTGGGTAGGCGAGGGATACCATTTAGCCGCAAATCTTGTTGCCGATTTAGCTTAGAAAGTAGTTCAGTGCTGAGCGGCGATCGCGCCAAGGCACGCACAATAGAAGAAAATGCCATAAGTTTTACTGGAGGAGGAAGTCGTTGGAGATAAGAAAATTTAGAGTCAGTTTATGTCCTCCATTTTAAAAGTGTTAATAGCTCTCTTCCTTATTTCTGTGGAAGAATAATAGCTGATATCAAGTTAGGTTAATTAGTTTTTATTATTCCTGCCTCTTTTTATCTTCCCCTGCTCCTCTGCCCAAGATCAGCCTTCACGATCGGTCTTTAACCGAACACGATATGACTACATATTTAGAACAAAAAATCAAACTATCATTTTGTAGATAGTCAAAGCATTTATGACGGCACCTTTAATACTAGATACTAAGGATTAAGCTCAGTTCGCTCTTGATAGCGGCAATTCTAAACATGTCCTCCATCACTTTTGAACTTTTCATCATTTTGGTACTAATTATTGCCAACGGTGTATTTTCTATGTCTGAGATGGCGATTGTCTCAGCGCGCAAGGTAAGGCTACAGCAGCTTGCCAATCAAGGGGATGCTAAGGCGAGGGCAGCATTAAAACTAGCGGAGTCACCAAATCATTTCCTGTCAACTGTTCAAGTAGGTATTTCCCTGATCGGTATCCTAACTGGTGCTTTTGGAGGAGCGACTATTGCCGAAAAAGTGGCAGTTTATTTGAGGCTCGTCCCCTTCTTGGCATCTTATAGTGAACCCCTAGCTTTCGGAATAGTGGTTTTGATTATCACTTATTTGTCACTAATCATCGGCGAACTTGTCCCGAAGCGTCTGGCATTGAACAATCCAGAACGGATTGCGGCAATTGTAGCTATTCCTATGCGAGCGTTGGCGGCACTTGCTTCTCCAGCAGTGTATCTCTTAAGTGCTTCTACTGATATGGTACTACGATTATTGGGAATTACACCGTCTGTTGAGCCGCAAGTCACTGAAGAAGAAATTAAAATTCTCATTGAACAAGGCACAGAAGCAGGAACCTTTGAGGAAGCCGAACAGGATATGGTGGAGCGAGTATTTCGCCTGGGCGATCGCCCTGTTAGTTCCTTTATGACACCCCGTCCCGATATTGTCTGGCTGGACTTGGAGGACTCTGCCGAAGAAAACCGTGAGAAAATGGTTGACAGTGCCTATTCCCGATATCCAGTTTGTCAGGGAGGACTCGACAATGTGCTGGGTGTGATCCCAGTTACCGATCTATTAGCTCGGAGTTTCCGAGGTGAACCCTTAGACTTAACAGTGGGATTGCGTCAGCCTGTATTTGTGCCAGAAAGTACCCGTGGCTTAAAAGTTTTGGAGTTGTTCAAGCAAACCATTACTCATATGGCCTTGGTAGTGGATGAATACGGTGTAATTCAAGGATTAGTCACGCTTAATGACATCATGAGTGAAATCGTAGGTGATGTTCCCAACGCTGACGATCAGGAAAATCCACAAGCCGTACAACGGGAAGATGGTTCCTGGCTTTTGGATGGGATGTTAGCTGTAGAAGACTTTTTGGAACTTTTTGGTATGGAGGAGTGGGAATCCGAAGAGCGAGGCAGTTATCAAACCTTAGGTGGTTTTGTCATTACCCATCTTGGTCGTATCCCTACAGCAGCAGATCATTTTGAGTGGCAGGGTATGCGTATTGAAGTGATGGATATGGATGGAAACCGCGTTGATAAGGTACTAGTTGTGCCGATGCCCAATCAAGAAGTGGATGCCACAAAATCTGGATAATTGGGGATTGGGGACTAGGCAGGAGACAGGAGTAGTTATTATTTCTCCCTCATCTCTCCCTGCTCCCCCTGCTTTCTACTCCCCACTCCTAAGTCCGAGATAGACGCTTGACTTCTTCACCCGCCAAAAGCTGATGCGCTTTCGCCAGAAACTGGGGGATCCGATCGGCATGGGGACTGCGGGCGAGACATTGCTGCAAGTCTAACTCATCTAAAATATCTGCTTTATTACCTGGAAACCAGTGGCTGCCATTGCCAAGCAAGTTGTATCGCATTTTGGCGTAGTCTACCAAATCGTAGGCGATCGCAAGATTCAAAAGCCACAAGATTACCTGAATATTTACTTGCCCTGGTGTTTCATCCCAAGTGGGTAAATTGGTCTGCCAAGTCTTTACCCAATCTTTTCCTAAAGTGGCGATCGCTTCCTCTTCTAACCTTGCCAAAATTGGTGGCAAAACTTCTAATGAACGATCCAATAAATCTAAAGTTTTAAGATGTTCATCAAAATCTTGCGGTTTTGCTGCTCCTATACTCAAGGTATGCACCTGTTGATGACTCAAACAAAATAAATCGTTAAATACCATTGGACTCAACGGGGCGCAAAGATTGACTAATTTTTGCGGGGGATCGTACAACTTCCCCCCTTTATCTGAAGGGCTAATAATAAACACTCCCATATCATGATGTTTAGCCGCTTCAATTGCCGCCCAATTCCATTGATTAATATAGTACCAATGCAGGTTCACATAATCAAATTGGTTAGTCTTAATCGTCTGCACAATTGTATCTGTAGACCCGTGTGTAGAAAAGCCAATAAATCTAACTTTTCCCTCGGCTTGCAACTGCTGTGCCACTTCCAAACAGCCACCAGGACGGGTGCTGTGCTCTAGAGACTCATCATGATTAATACCATGTAACCCCAATAAGTCAACATAATCTAGTTGGAGATTTCGCAATGATTGTTCAAAAGTCTGTCGGAATTTCTTGGCATCTGCAACAGGATTAACTTTAGTCTGAACAATTAACTTTTCTCGTGGAAATTTAGGTAGTATTCTTCCCAACTGCATTTCAGAACTACCATAACCACGAGCAGTTTCAATATGATTAATACCAACCTCTACCGCCCGTAGAATAGTTGCTTCCAAATTGTTTTGATTATCCGCAGGAATTTCTGACTGGGGGACATCTTGCCATTTGAATTGGTATCTCATGCCGCCGCAGGAAAACACCGGCATCTGTAATTCTGTGCGTCCAAATCGTCTATACAGCATTATGTAGATGTTTAAGTCCTTGCCAATCTCAATTTAACAAGACTTGTACAGTTAGGAGGCAGAGGTGCGAAGGAGCAGAGGGGCAGAGCAAGTAAATTCTCCCTTGTCCCCCAACTTCTCCTGCCTTCCTTCAATGACCCACTGGCGCTTTCGCTCCCGATCTTCCTTTACCCAGGAATAGTAATAAGGGCAATGAGCAGAGAAACGCCACTCCTACGACTCGAAAGATATCTGCAAAAGACAAAACGGCAGCTTGAGTATCTACAGTTTGACTCATTAAAGCTAGTGCTTGTTGTTGAGCTGTTGTCGCATCCATGCCCTGACCTTGGAGTGCCCCGCTAAGTAAGTCAAGGCGCTGATTAGTTTCTATATCATAAGGACTAAGTTTTGCTAACAAAATAGCTCGATGAAAAGCCTCTCGTCGGTCAAGCAGAGTAGTGAGAAGGGCAATGCCAATGCTCCCACCTAGTTGTCGGGTAAGGTTGTAAAAACCAGAACCAGCAGAAATATCATGCTTGGGTAGAGGCCCTAAAGTTGCCAGACTTAAAGGGAGAAACATCAACACAGTAAAAGCGCCGCGCCATACCAACGGCCAAAATAAATCATCTGTACCACTTTGTGGGGTAATTGCTGCTAGTTGAAACATGACTCCAGATGTTCCGACAGCGCCCATGGCAATTAAAGCTCTAGCATCGATTTTGCTAGACAGCTTGCCTAATAGAACCATGACGATCGCCGATGCTAAAGCACCTGGCGCGAGTAACAGTCCCGTTTGCGTTGCTGTAAAGTGCAATACGCTCTGAGCGAAAATCGGTACGGCAAAGAGTGTCCCATAAAGCCCCATACCTATCAATGCTGAGAGCAAACTTCCTGCTGCTAAAGAACGGTGACGCAAAACTTTCAGTTCGACTGCTGGGTAGGCTGTTTTCAGTTCTCGCCAAATAAATAGCCCCAAGCCAATGATACTGAAGACACCCAGAGTAGTTATGAAACCAGAAGAAAACCAGTCATCTTGTTCTCCTTCCTCTAACATTGTTTGCAAGCAGCCAATAGCAATGATTAAAAATCCAATTCCCCACCAATCAACAGCTTGATTCTGGGCTTTGCTTTTGTCCGCATCTTTTGGCAAAAACAGCGAGGCCATCACCACTGCTAAAATTCCAAAAGGCAGATTCACAAAAAAAATCCAACGCCAGCCCAAACCATCTACCAAAAATCCTCCGAGGGTGGGGCCAATTGCTGGCCCAGAAATCACGCCTACGCCAAAAACTGCTTGAGCAAGACCTTGCTCAGCTGGTGGAAAAGTCTCGAACAGAATGGCTTGGGCTTTAGCTAGTAAACCACCTCCACATAAACCTTGGAGAATTCGGGAAAGAACCAGCATTGGTAGGTTGAAGGCTAACCCACATAAAATCGAAGCAAGTGTAAAACCAACCAAAGAGAAGATAAAATAAGACTTTTTTCCAAAGTAATCTCCTAGCCAAGCTGATAACGGAATTAAGACGACGTTAGCAATCGCATATCCAGTAACAACCCAGCCTACTTCACTGACAGTTGCACCAAGGGTAGCCTGGATGTCAGTCAGGGCAACGTTGACAATACTGGTATCAATTACTTCTAAAATCGCACCAAGGGAAGCAGTGAAGGCGATCGCCCACTTCAAAGGCCCTTGGATATAACCGTCATTAACTGTTGCAAGCTGAGTCTGAGCAGAACGTTTAAAGTTGGTAGACATTGGTAGCCAAAGTAGTATTTCCCGTGACCTTGACACTTAACCCTGCCAGCAGTTGGTGTTGGGGATCGGCATCTGCTATTCACTGCTTGAGTTAGGACTTACGCACTGAAGCCTAAAACCTCGATCCCCCCAGCCTCCCTTTTTAAGAAGATTGAGGAATTTGAGTGCGTAAGTTCTGCTTGTTTACTTTCACGAGGCTGCTTTACTCATCGGGAAGTCAAAGCGAACGCGGCAGGGAAATGTAAATACTTATTTATACGCTACCGTAGCGTATCGTATATAAATTGGTCAAGGGATCTTGAGATGGAAAAGGTGAGGAGCAAGTTGCGAAAATGACATTGCTTGAGGAAGATGTTTTCATGAGTAAGCAAATCAACAGCCCCTCTGGGCGACCGCGTAGTGCCCACGCCGACCAAGCTATTCTGCAAGCAACTTTAGATTTGCTAGCGGAAGTGGGATATCAAAGCATGAGTATAGAAGCGATCGCTTCTCGTGCTGGAGTTGGTAAAACGACTATTTATCGCCGTTATACTTCCAAAGAAGAACTAGTAGCGGACGCGATTGAAAGTCTCAGGGAAGTTTTCCCAATAGCGGACACTGGGAGCTTTTGGGGAGACATAGATATTCTGATTAATAATGCAGCCAAAAAAATACTGAGTCCCCTTGGTCGTCAGACACTCGCTTTAATTATCAGTACAGCATCTAGTAATCCTCAGTTTGCCCAAGTCTACTGGACAAAATACACGATGCCTCGACGTGAAGTTTTTGCTAAAGTACTGGAACGTGCCAAGTCCAGAAGTGAAATTCAAAAGGATGCGGACATTGACTTAATTATCGACTTGGTGAGCGGATCGCTGTACTATGCACTCATCTTTAAACCTACGCCTGAACCAGTAGAAGCTTACATGCGGCGTACTATAAATCTTCTCCTAAAAGGCATTGGTACCGAGTCTGGGTGCTGAGAAGCCAGCCGCGTGGTGAGGCAGTCCGGTCTTCTCCCAAGGGGAGACGCTAAGAGCGATGGGGGTTTCCACGCCACTTGCTTTATGCCGGGGAACCCGTCCACCGCAGTGGCTCCCCATAAGGAACTGCCGTTAGCGCAGCGAAGCGCGAGTCCTCGCCCAAGGGGCGACGCTAAAAGCGATAGTGCAGCGAAGCGCGAGTCTTCTCCCAAGGGGAGACGCTACGCGACCGAGCGTCACGAGCGTCAAGGGTCTCCCGACTTGAGCGGACTGGCGTTGCTGAGTTAGGAATAAGGAAAAAGTTACGATCCCTTGACTTTAATCGCAAAATTCAACTCAGCATTCAGGCAAAAAGTTGCGATCCCCTGACTTTACTTATAGAATTCAACTCCACACCCAGCACTTTTTGAAGAGTTGAGACTTGTTGCAAAAATAACTGTGCGCTGGAAGTTATAGATGGGATGATAAAATAACCAGAATAAAAAGGAGAGCAATTGTCATTTTTACTCATTCTGTTCTTGTTGGAGGATGGCATCACAATACTGGATGAGAGTTGTTAGGCGATCGCAAATTGTCTGAATTCTCGCTTTTGCAGTAGATGCCTGCCGTGCCCCTTGGAAAAACATCACATCTATTTCTAACAATCGCAATTGCTTGCTAATCTCCGTCCGATAAGACTGCACCCGCGAGTCTTCCTCAGTCAAAGGCACAATTTGCTGCTGAAACATTTGCTGCAAAGCAACCAACCGCTGTCGCAGTTCATCGGGTGTATCTAGTTGGGTAGTGGTGACATCAAGGCGTAATTCCTCTAGCAAGGTTGCTAGTGCCTGATATTTCTCAAAATTCAGAGACATCCAGTGCTAGTTAAGATAGTATTAATGTCAAGAAATATTTCTTCTAAAATAAACTTTCCCAGCTTCCTATTAAAACCACAAGCCTCAAATCATGCTTTGAGGCTTTATTTGCCATCATTGAATTTTCGGCATTCTGCTTCTTTAACCTCACACAGGATGATTACTATAGGTCTAGAGCAATCATCCCGACACTATTTTTTCTACCCGTCTCAGGGCAACAGCATCTACTAACAGCAGTGCTGTCAGTTGTTTCCATATCCCACCTATTCACCGATCCCCAATAGTCCCGATTGTATGAGCAGCATAGCTATAAATTCCTCAATTGATCTTGCCCTTCCAGAATGGTTAAAGAAATGTTTGAAGGAGTCATCGGCGGCAAATAACAGCACTGCGGAAGACGACCGAAGGCATAACGATCTGGTCTTGATTGGTAGGGCATTTGAATTCGCTTACCAATTGCATCATGGTCAATACCGCAAATCAGGAGAACTATACATCAGTCATCCTGTTGCTGTGGCTGGATTACTACGCGATTTAGGGGGCAGTGCTGCTATGATAGCAGCTGGATTTCTCCATGATGTAGTTGAAGATACAGATGTCACAATTGACGAAATAGAAGAGCTTTTTGGTCCAGAAGTACGGCAACTAGTAGAAGGTGTCACCAAGCTTTCTAAAATCAATTTCAAAAGCAAAACTGAAAGCCAAGCCGAAAACTTCCGGCGGATGTTTTTGGCAATGGCGCAAGACATCAGAGTAATCGTGGTAAAACTGGCAGACCGTTTGCATAATATGCGAACTCTACAGTATATGTCGGAGGCTAGTCGCCGCCGCAGTGCCCAGGAAACGCGAGATATATTTGCGCCCCTAGCCAATCGCTTGGGTATTTGGCGGATTAAATGGGAACTCGAAGATTTGGCTTTTAAATATCTTGAACCGGAAGCTTTCCGCCAAATGCAGCAGCATGTTTCCGAAAAACGGACGGCGCGAGAAGAGAAATTGGCCCAAGCTACTGAAATTTTGCGGGAACGTTTGCAGCAAGCCGGAATTCACTGCCAGGATATCAGCGGTCGTCCCAAACACCTTTATAGCATTTATCAAAAAATGCAGCGGCAGCAAAAGGAATTTCATGAGATTTACGATTTGGCAGCCCTGCGAATTATTGTTCAGACCAATGAGGAATGCTATCGGGCTTTGGCAGTGGTTCATGATGCCTTTCGCCCGATTCCTGGTAGATTTAAAGACTACATCGGGTTGCCAAAGCCTAACCGTTACCAGTCGTTGCACACCGGGGTAATTGGGTTGACAGGTCGTCCTTTAGAGGTACAAATTCGGACAATAGAAATGCATCACGTTGCCGAGTATGGGATTGCGGCTCATTGGAAGTACAAAGAAACAGGTGGTTCTAGCAGTAGCCTGACAGCAACAGATGAAAAGTTTACTTGGTTGCGGCAGTTGCTGGAATGGCAAAGCGATCTCAAGGATGCTCAAGAGTATCTCGACAGCGTCAAAGATAATCTATTTGAAGATGATGTCTATGTCTTCACCCCTAAGGGGGATGTTGTACCCCTAAGTCCCGGCTCTACCAGTGTAGATTTTGCTTATCGGATTCATACAGAGGTAGGCAACCACTGTTGCGGGGCGCGGGTAAATGGGCGAATGGTACCGTTGTCCACGCGGCTGCAAAATGGCGACATTGTGGAGGTGATGACCCAAAAGAACAGCCATCCGAGTTTAGATTGGTTAAACTTTGTGAGAACTTCGGCAGCCAAGTATCGGATTAAGCAATGGTACAAGCGATCGCGCCGCGAAGAAAATGTGACCCGTGGACGAGAATTGTTAGAAAAAGAACTTGGTAAAACTGGTTTTGATAACTTGCTGAAGTCAGAAGCAATGCAAACAGTTGCTGAAAAGTGTAATTACCACAGCGTAGAAGATTTACTTGCCGGTTTGGGTTACGGTGAAGTCACACTGAACTTGGTGCTAAATCGCTGGCGAGAAGTGGCGAAGGGACAACAACCAGCTACTATTACACCCCCATTTATTCCTAAAGAGGCAAGTACACTCAAAGCTTTACGAGATGCACCTCCATCTACTTGTCGCCCAACTGATTCGCCAATAATTGGTGTAGAAGGTTTGGTGTATCATCTAGCTGGATGTTGTACCCCCATTCCTGGCGAACCAATTATTGGTGTAGTCACACGCGGCAGGGGAATTTCCATTCATCGTCAAGGGTGTCATAATCTGGAAAATGTGGAGTATGAGCGCCTAGTACCAGTGAGGTGGAACCCAACAGCCGAACATAGCGGTTGTCATCACACTTACCCAGTGGAGATTCAAATTGAAGCGCTTGACCGTGTGGGAGTGTTAAAAGATATTTTGTCTCGCTTGAGTGACCAAGGAATCAATGTGCGTCATGCTCAGGTAAAAACTGCTACTGGTCAACCAGCATTGATGGACTTAGGAATAGATATACGCGATCGCTCTCAACTAGAACAGATATTCATCCAAATCAAGAAAATGAGCGACATTCTGAATATCCGCCGTGTGGGTCAGATAGACGAGTAAGGGACTGGGGACTAGTAAGTCAAAAGGTAAAAGTAAAAAGTAAAAAGAGAAGAAAAACTTCATAAAACCTATAAGTGCCTTTTGCCCTACCCTTCTCCTAACGGAGACGCTACGCGTAGCTTGCTTCCCCGCAGGGGTACGAGTTCTGCTTTAGCAGTACGGGTGACGCGCTCGAGGACTCGCTAACGCCACTTGCTTTATGCCGGGGAACCCGTCCACCCTTCGGGTTCAGCAGTCCCCCAGACGCTCGATGACTCGCTAACGCTCCGCTAACGACGGAAACCGCCAAGACGGGGGCTGCTTCACCGCAGTAGCTCATCTTTTTACTTTTGACTTCATCGTGGGGACTGGGGACTGGGAACTAGTATTTTTACTCAGCACTCAGCAGGGGCTAAACGCCCTGCTACCGCTAATAGCACTCAGCACTTTATCTTACGTTGTCACGAATGTCTCGATCCCAATATGGTTCAGGGCCGAAGCGAGATAGCAAGAAGTCGATGAACACACGCACCTTCGCTGGTAGGTTACGGCCTGAAGGGTAAACCGCGTATAAACCAAAAGGCGATCGCGTGTACTGCGAGAGGATAACCCGCAATTGCCCACTCATAACGGCTTTGTGAATGATAAAGGTTGGCAGGACAGCGATACCACACCCTGCGATCGCCGCCTCGCGAAGTGCGTCACCATTGTTGAGCCGTAGCGCACATGGTACGTCCACGGACTGCAATTCTCCGTTCGAGGGGTCGTGAAACTGCCAGTACAGTCGGTCATCAACGTTTGAATACGCTAGACCCTGATGCTCTATTAAATCTTCTAATGTCTTTGGGATACCATTCTTCTGCAAGTAAATCGGACTCGCACATATGGCATGGCGAATCGGCGCAATGTAATGGGCTAATAGTGAAGAGTCTTTGAGTCTGCTGATTCTAACAGCTAGGTCGAACCCATCATTAATGATATCAACCCGGCGATCGTTAAGATTTAAATCCACTGTGACGCGTCTATAGTCAGCTAAGAACTCGTTGAGCATTGGGGTAAGACAATGAATTCCGAATGACATCGGCCCACTCACCCTTAATGTGCCCACAGGTGTAGCGCTGCCTTGTGATGCAATGTCCTCTGCTTCCTGAAGATCGGATAAGAGACGAATACAGCGAGCATAGAATTCGGCTCCAGTGTCCGTTAGACTCAGTTGTCGCGTCGTTCGATTCAGCAACTGCGTTCCCAGTCGATTTTCCAGTTCTCGCAATCGACGGCTGACTGCGGACTTCGCAAGTCCCAATCGGTTAGCGGCAATGACAAAGCTATTGGCTTGAACAACGGCAACAAACGTTCGGATGTCTTCAAAGCGATCTAACATTGTTCACCACGAGAGAACAGTTTGTTCTCTAAAAATGCACATTGTGCTCCGATGCTATCATTCGTCATGGTCAACGAAAACACATTCTGACACGCAGAACTAAAAAAGAGTTTAGCCAATTTCTCTGGCTTCAGAATCGCTTTTGTGTAAGCCTGACCAGCAAAAAAATTTACACCTTTGCTTCACACTTAACTAAAAGGATATTTCCATGATTCAAGCAACTGCTACACCTGGTAAAACACTGCTGACACCGTCAAACCATACGCTACTTTTGATCGATCAACAATCGATGATGGCATTGACGACGCAATCGCATTCGGGAATCGAATTACGCACCAATGCCACAATAGTCGCCAAAGCGGCGAAGACGTTTCAGGTTTCCACGATTTTGACCACTGCCGCTGCCGAGTCCTTTGCAGGCCCCATGATTGATGAAACTCGTTCAGTGTTTCCAGACGATGAAGTGATTGATCGCACCACTATCAATACGGTTCGGTTAAGTTCTAAGCGGTGTTAATTACTGAAAAAGTGAGTGTTTGTAATTTAGCTGTTTGGGTTCTATGTATGGGCTTTTTGTTCGGAAATTTGGCTCTAGTTTTTTTGACAACACGAGGATTGCTTC